>NZ_JAVIIV010000009.1:0-234883 GCF_033977215.1 Mesorhizobium humile | reverse complement strand
ACACGAGCGCTGCCGGCGCCTTCGACCCGCTGACGCTGACCTCGCTGATCGACGACAATGCAACGCCCGGCAATACCAGCGACGACATCGACCTGCTGGCCGGCTTCGTCGCCAACTCCTCACATGGCACGCACTATGTCTCCGGCGACACCGACGGCGACTATCTGGTCGACAGCGACGAGAAATGGGTGTTCAGCGCCACCGTGGGCATCGACGCCCACAATGCGGGCAGCATCGTCAACACGGTGGTTGTGCATGCCCACGACGACGACAGCACCAACGATGTGTCCGCCAACGACACTGCGACCGTGACGGTCAACGACGTCGCGCCGTCGATCGCCATCGAGAAGACCGTCGATGCCAATCATGACGGCATCTTCCATTCATCGGAAACAGTCCAGTCGGGTGCACAGAACGTCACCTATCATTATGAGATAACCAACACGAGCGCGGCCGGTGCGTTCGATCCGCTGACACTGACCTCGCTCATCGACGACAACGGCACACCGGGAAACACCGGTGACGACATCAATCTGCTCAGCGGCTTCGTGGCCAACAGCTCGCATGGCACTCACTATGTGTCCGGCGATCTCGACAACGACTATCAGGTCGACAGCAACGAAACCTGGGTCTTCACGGCCGACAGCTCGTTCAACTTGCTTCCGAATGCCGACACTCGAACCAACACGGTCGTGGTGCATGCCCACGACGACGATACCACCAACGACGTGTCCGCCAACGATACCGCGACGGTCCAATCATTCGACGGCCCCGGCGTGCGCACTCCCGGTTTCTGGAGCAACCTCGGCAAGTCGTTCTGGGATGGCGTCGCAGGCGTCGATAAATCCGGCCCGAACTTCGCCTCCGGTGAATTGCTCTACGCCGTCGATTCCAACAACGACGGGCATACGGATGCCACCAAAGGTCTTCTGATCGGCGACTACAACAAGGACGGGGTGACCGGCCCCGGTGAGGACACGTTCTTCATCTCTTACGCCGATGCGCTCAAGGTGATCAACGCATCCACTAAGGACCTGCAGGACACACGTTTTGTCCTTGCTCGCGATACGGTGGCCACCTGGCTCAACTATCTGGCCGGAAATCCGATCGGCGACGCCTCCGACCCCAATAGCCCGCACAAGTATCTCGACCAGGCGATCGACTGGCTGCAGGTTACGAATGGCGGGACATCCTCTTCTCATTCCGAGGATTGGGGCGGCGGAAGCGCGGTGAAGGCGAGCAGCGCAGCCTGGAACGTTGGTCTGGACGACGAAACCCCCACCGGATTGGAGCTCGCCGGAAACCTGGTCCATCAGGAACTCGATTTCTACAACAACACCGGCATGACCTTCGAGGGGGCGATATTGCATGTCTACGCCAATGACGGCGGTTGATGCTGCGTTGGCGCGCATGAAGTGCGAAGCGCCAGGTGAATTGACCGCCATGCTTTGTTCGGTGTCGCTTCGGCAATGGTAAATAAGGCAGCATCTGGTTCAGCGCAGGCAAAGGTAAGGTTCCTCGGCCTGATCCTTGTTGCTTGCGCTGTGCTGCTCCTCTTGGGTGGCGCCGGCTGGCTTTCGCCAGACCGGCCCCGATCTTTGGGGGAGACGCTCGCCGGGGTGGCGATCGTGGGCTTCGGCGGCTTGGCATTGTTTCGCGCACGCCGGTCCACACCGGACAGCAACGTCGGCGATATCGCCAGGCAAACCAATACGGCGGTAGGCGGCAAGCGGCCGGCAAAACCGAAAGGGCGGCGAGCGCAATCTGCGCGCTCCGAGCTCGCCGAGGCACTTCGCTCCTGCCGGTCGGCCTTCCTCGCGGTTGGGTTGTTCAGCGGCGTGCTCAACATCTTGATGCTTACCGGCTCGCTTTACATGCTCGAGGTCTACGACCGCGTGCTGCCAAGCCGCAGCCTGCCGACGCTGGTGGGTATAACCATATTGCTGTTCGTCCTCTATTGCGGGCAGGGCGTTCTCGATTTCGTGCGCGGTCGAGTGCTGGTGCGCATTGGCGGGGCCTTGGATGAGGCGCTGGGCCGCCGTGTCTATACGTCGATGCTGCAGTTGCCGCTGAAGAGCGGCCGCGGGAGCGATAGCCTGCAGCCGATGCGCGACCTCGACAGCGTGCGTGCATTCCTGTCCGGCATGGGACCGACCGCGCTTTTCGACCTGCCGTGGCTGCCGCTCTATCTGGTCATCATCTTCATGTTCCACTGGTTGCTTGGTGTGACGGCGCTGTTCGGTGCGATCATTCTGGTTGCGCTGACCGTGCTTGCCGAGCGGTTGACGCGAAAGCCGGTCTCATCCGGGACTCTGACCGGTATTCGGCGCAATGGACTGATCTCGGCTGGGACCCGCAACGCCGAGGTCGTTGCCGCGATGGGCATGGCAGGCGGGCTCGCCGCGCGGTGGGAAGGCGCCAACCTTGAATACGTCGCCGAGCAGCGCAAGGTGAGCGATGTCGCTGGCGGCTTTGGCGCAATATCGAAGGTCCTGCGGATGCTGCTGCAGTCGTCGATGCTCGGCCTCGGCGCCTGGCTGGTCATCGAGGGGCAGGCGACGGCGGGCATCATCATCACCGCCTCGATCCTCAGCGGCCGCGCGCTGGCACCGGTCGATCTGGCGATCGCCAATTGGAAGGGCTTCGTCACCGCGCGCCAGGGCTGGCAGCGGCTGAACAGGGTGTTGGCAGCGTTGCCGGCTGAAACCGAGCCGCTGCTGCTGCCGCCGCCGAGCGCGAATGTCGGCATGCTCAACGTCGGGGTCGCCGCGCCGGGTACCCAGCGGCTGCTGGTTCAGGACGCGAGTTTCGCCATAGAGGCAGGCCACGGCGTCGGCATCATCGGATCGAGTGGCTCGGGCAAATCCACGCTGGTGCGCGCGCTTGTCGGAGCCTGGCTTCCCGTCATCGGCAGGATAAAGCTGGACGGCGCCGATCTCGATCAGTGGTCGCAGTCAGAGCGTGGTCGCCACATCGGCTATCTGCCGCAGGACGTGGAGCTATTTGCCGGGACAGTGGCGGAGAACATCGCCCGCTTCGAGCCCGATGCCGATGCCGGCGCCATAATCGCCGCGGCGAAGGCGGCGGGGGCGCACGAGCTGATCGTCGGGTTCCGTGAAGGCTACGAAACCGAGATCGGCGACCATGGCGAGGCGCTCTCGGCCGGTCAGCGCCAGCGCATCGCGCTGGCCCGCGCGCTCTATCGCGATCCTTTCCTCGTGGTCCTGGATGAGCCGAATTCCAACCTCGACATGGATGGCGAGCAGGCCCTGATCAAGGCGATGTTGGGTGTGCGCGAACGCGGCGGTATCGTTGTGATCGTCGCCCATCGGCCGAACGTGCTGACAGCCGTCGATTTCGTGCTGGCGATGAACCAGGGACGCATCCACGCCTTCGGCCCGAAGGACGAGGTATTCGCCAAAATGTTTCCGACGCTGCGGTCCGTGTCGGGTACCGCTCCGCCGTTAAGAGTGGCAGCCGAGAACGCTCCGCGCGCTCTCAGCGACGGAACGGAGGGAGGGCACTGATGACCGTTTCGGGCACGTCCCATGCCTCGATCCGTTTCTATACGCGGCTTGGCGTCGGCATCGTAATCCTGCTTGCCGGCGGCGTCGGTGGCTGGGCGTCGGTCACCGAGATCGCCGGCGCGGTGATCGCCCCCGGCTCCCTGGTCGTCAATTCCCATGTCAAGGACGTACAGCATTCCACCGGCGGCATTGTTGCAGAGATCGATGTCCGGGACGGCGATCGTGTGAAGGCCGGCGACCTTTTGCTTCGCCTCGACCGCACCGTGCCGGCAGCCAATCTTGGCGTGGTGAGCAAGGCGCTCGACCAGCTCGCCGCGCGCAAGGCGCGCCTCGATTCGGAGCGCCGCGGCAGCGATGCCATCATCTTTCCGAACGATCTTCTGGACCGCGTTGCCGATCCCGATGTCGCCGAGGCGGTGTCTGGCGAAAAACAGCACTTCGAGACGCGGCGCACATCCCGCGCCGGCCAGAAGAGCCAGCTGGAGGAACGCATCGCCCAACTGGAGAAGGAGATCATCGGCGATACCGCGCAGGCGCAGGCCAAGAGCAAGGAGATCGAGCTTGTGCAGAAGGAGCTCGCTTCCGTGCGAACGCTTTGGGCCAAGAAGCTCATCTCCATCGATCGGCTGACCCAGACGGAGCGCGAGGCCACGCGCCTCGATGGCGAACGTGGCCAGCTTATCGCGGCCCAGGCGCAGGCTCAGGGGCGCATCGCCGAGATCAAGCTGCAGATCATTCAGATCGACCTCGACCTCAGCACCGAAGTGAACAAGGACCTGCGCGACGTCGACGGCCAGATGGGCGAACTTCTGGAGCGCAAGGTCGCCGCCGAGGATCAATTGAAGCGGGTCGACATCCGCGCGCCACAGGACGGTGTCGTGCAGCAGTCGATCGCCTATACGATCGGCGGCGTGGTGAAGCCAGGCGAGACGATAATGCAGGTTGTGCCCGACAATGACAGTCTGGCGGTGGAAGCCAAGATCGCGCCGAGCGACATCGACCAGCTGTGGGTCGGCCAACCCGCTTCGCTGCGCTTTTCGGCCTTCAACCAGCGCACGACACCGCAAATCGACGGCGTGGTCGAACGAACCTCGCCCGACATCACGACCGACCAGCGCACCGGCGTCAGCTATTACACGGTGCGCATCACCACGACCGCCGCCGAGGTCGCGCGGCTTGGCGAGGTCAAGCTGGTGCCCGGCATGCCGGTGGAATCCTTCATCAAGACCGAGGATCGCTCGGTGATGTCTTATCTGGTCAAGCCGCTGCAGGACCAGATCAGCCGGGCCTTTAGACAATAGCCTTCGCGGTTGGCGCCACGTGTAGCGGGATGGGGTAGCAGAGCTCACCTGCCCGGATTGTAGCGCACGTTCAGGCGCGGATCTGCAGGACACGTCTACAAAAGAGAAAAGCCCGCCGAACGGCGGGCTTCCTTTGCTTTGGCTGGAGGCCTTTGCTTAGTTGAACTTGTACTTGGCGTCGATGCGGACCGTCTGGATCCGCGGGGTGTCTTCGAAGAGGCCGCCGGAGGCGAAGTATTCCTTCTCGTACTGGGAATAGCGATATTCGAGGCCGACCGTCATGTTGTTGGAAACGGCGGTTTCGAGGTCGCCGCCGATCCGCTGGGACCCCAGTCGTAGATATCGCCGCTGCCACCACCTGCTACGGGGCCATGCAGGTTGAAGTGCTGCCAAGCTGAAGCGCGCCGTCGAAAAGGCCGTGGAAGCGCACGGCGGCAGGCGAGGGAAGCGAGCGGTTTAGTGTTATAGGCCCGCGCATTGCGGTGTCCCGTGGCCTCCGTGATTTTTCGGGATCTCCCTTTTTGCCCACTAGCCCGAAGCCGACCACACATCATATTGTCGCGACCATTTGAAGCGCCTGAGTCCGCATGAGCAATCTCCTTTTCACCCGCGTTCCTTTCAACCCGGTCTCTCTTGGGCTCGTCTGCAATTTTATTGCGCACTATCCGCCCTTCGATGGATATGAGTTTGGACAGATGGTGAAGTCGTTGCGCTACCAGATCGAGCAACAGACGCATCTCATCGGTTCCATCGACGACGCCATCGTCGCCTATGTCGGCTGGATCGTAACCAGCCGCGAGATTGCCGAGACTTGGGTGGCAAACAGGGGGCCGCTCAATCCCGATCCTGGCGGCAACGCGATTGCCGCCACGGTGATGGCGACGCGCTCGTCCGCGCACATCCTGCCGCTGATCAAGGAGGCGAAGCAGCTCAATCTCGATAAGTCGGTCTACTGGAAGCGGGATTTCATCGACGCCCGCGGTGCAATGAAACGCGCCGTCCGCAAACGGGACGCGTGATGGAACAGACTACGCCAGGCGAGGTGCTGACGCAGGAAATCCTAATCCGTCTCGGTGACCGTTACGCCTCGATGTTCGTACGCATCTGGCAGCCGGTCGGCCCACCGCGCGGCACCGTGTTCTGCTTGCACGGCTTTGCCGGCAATGGCTCCGATTTCGACTACCTTGCGGCCTTCCTATGCCGCAATGGCTACCTGGTGATCTGTCCCGACCTGCTCGGACGAGGGCGCAGCGCCTATCTCGGCTCCGGCTACGACATCGATCTCTATTCCAGGTGCCTGCGCGCGCTCAGTCAGTTTTCCGGTAAGGAGAACCATTTCGTCGGCACGTCATGGGGCGGGCTGATCCTCGTTCTCTTCCTCTATGCGAACCGCGGTCGCGTCGACAGGATTGTCCTCAACGATGTTCCCCTCGTTGGTGGGGCCAAGGTCGATGCTTTGCGAACCGAGGCCATCCGCGAAGCAGCGCTTGTATTCCAGACGCGTGCCCAGGCGAGGGAATATCTGCGTGCGGCAAATCCAGGCATGGGGCGAGTGGAGATGCCGGTTTTCGACCGCTTTATCGACAACAGAATTGCCGCGGGGGCTGATGGGTTTCGTTTGGCCTACGATCCGGCCGCGACCGGGAATTTCGAGGCCATGACCGGCCGCGAATACGACCTGTTCCCCATGGTCGCCAAGCTCGACGCCCAGATCATGCTATTGTACGGTCTTGGAAGCGGGTTCGCCGACAGGCAAGCCTTCGAGCGAGTCCGCTCCGCGCGACCCGGTCTTTGCATTGTCGACAACATCGATGCCGGCGATCCGCCGTCGCTGATGACGCCCGATCAGGCTTTCCTGATCTTCGGGTTTCTGTCCGCAATGTGAGCGGTATGGTCATGGCGGGATCGCACTTCGACGAAACATACACCCGATTGCTCTCAGCTGATTTCGATCGCGAGGGAGCGACTGGAAACCCGTACAGAATCCTGGTGTGCACCACGCCAAGAACGGCTGGTCACACCTATTGCCAGGTCATGCGGGATTTCGGATTTGGCTTGCCGACCGAATATTTCCAGTGGCAATTCGCGATACCGCTCATGCGGCGCTGGGCTGGAGACGACACATTCGACGTCCCGGCGCTCGATCGCTCGGCGTCTTCCTACGGAAAGCATCTTCTGATGCGGCGCTCGGTCGACGGCGTGTTCGCGGCCAAGCTATTCTTCGGCAATCTTGACTTCGCCCGGCGCTCGATCGGTGAGGACGATGCAAGCTCCTTCTATGTATTCCTGTCCCGCCGGAACAAGGTCGATCAGACGGTCAGCCTGCTTTCGATGCTGCATACCGGTCAGCCATTCGATGGCGGCGAAACGCTGCCTGGTGTGCCTATGTTGAGAACGATAAGTCAGAAAGCGGTTATCGACACCGTGCGACATATCGCGGACTCCGAGGCAAAGTGGCGGAGTTACCTTTCGACCATTGACGTGACGAGGGTTGCTCATGTGGCCTACGAGGACTTTGTCGCCAGTCCCCACGACAATGTGAAGGCGACAATGCGAAACTGGTTTCCAGCCCGCAATCTGCGCAATGACGCCGCCGCTCCCAATGGCCGCTACAGCAACGACGCATCGGTAAAGTCGATTATCGCAAGACAGTTCGGAGGCTTGATCCGTCAACTTTGGCGCGACATGCCTGGCGAGGCGGGGCAAGGCCGATCAGCGCCTTGATACGTTGACGGCCATGCCGGCCGCCGGGCGCAGCGCCAGCGCGTAGTCGAAGCGGATAATGTCATCGAGGCGGGCGAACGCGAATTGACGCACCACCGCGCGAACCGCCTGGTCCACCTCAAGTCGGCCCAGGCGCGCGCCTCCGCACATACGCGGTCCGGTCAGGAAGGGAATGAAGGCTCGGCGGTCGAAACTGTTGTTGATGAACTCCTTGCGGCTGGCATCGAACGTCCTCGGATTTTCCCAGAATTCGGGATGCTGGTGCACTCCGACGACGGACAGCATGATAAGTTGCCCGGCTCGCAGCGGCGAGCCGTCCAGAACTGCATCGGTGCTCACTTCGCGGGTCAGGAACGGTATAGGTGGGAAATAGCGCATCGTCTCGTTGATGAAGCAGTCAGTAAACGGCGTCTGTGCTTTGTTGCCAGTGATCTCTTCGTGGATACGCTCCTGCACCTGCTGGTTGGCGCCGAGCCTGTCGATCACCCACTGGACTGTCGTGACGGTGGTTTCGACGCCGGCGAACAGATTCATCACGAATTCTTCGATCGGGGAGAAGCTGTCGATCCCGGCGGCCTTTTCGGAGAAACGGTCCATTTCGGCGGCCACTCGCGGATCCGCCGTCAGTTGCGAACCGAAGTCCGCGATGACTGCGCGGGCGTCGTGGATCGCGCTGTCCCTTTCGGCGCTGGTTGGCGTGACCCAGGAATAGTACTGCAGGTGTCGCAATACCTCACGGACGCGGTCGAGAAGTGCCGCCGCCGGTCGAGCTTCCGCGACAAGTCCGAAGGCCTGATAGAAAATGGTCATGGCGCCGGTGAAAAGCGCCTGGTGGATGCCTGCGAGGGACGTCTCGCAATCGGCAAGGCCGCCGCTGAATATATCCGACACGCTTTGCTCATGAGCGGGCTTGGCCGCCGCGAGATAGCGATCCTGGGTGATGGCACGTCTTGTCGCCCATTCCTCGTCATTGGTGTTGAAGCGGCTGAAGCCAAGCGCCGAAATTAGCGAGAAGTTCTTCCGGAACAGCGCAGGCGCCTTGACGATCTTGTCGACGCTCTCCGGATGGTCAAATACGACGAGGTTGCCGATCTCCTTGGCACTGGTTGTTGGTCCGTCATCCTGCCCGCTCCGCGCGAATAGGTTGTAGACGAGATTGTTGAGCATGCCTTCAATTTGCGCTGGATCGCTCACCCTACCTCCATTTCTGAACGCCCGACGACCTCGTTATCCGTTCAGCGCGATGTCCGTTATTGTTGCAAAAGTGCGACAGTGGCGCCGCAAAGTCGTTGGCATTCGGCCGCGGCAATATGCGTTTATAAACTTGTCTGCAATAACAACGCGGCTGGAATCTGGGCGGGGACTTTAATGCATTCTCAGGGCAAGGGTAAATTTTTGGCTACGGTGGCGGCGTCGGCTGCCTCCGTGACGGCAATAGGCGTGGGCTCGGCTCAAGCCACCGAGGCGCAGCCTCCGGATCAGACGGCCATCGATTCGCGCGTCAAGCTCGCATTTGAAGGCGCGTATTTTTGGAACAATATCCACAACGACGACAAGCTTAGCAGCGATAAGCTGGGCAACAGCAACGGCGATATCTCCGGATCGGTGGCGCTGACCAAGCAGATTTCTCCGGACCTGGATTGGCGCCTCGCCGGCGCCTTCCATGTCGGCAAGGACCGGTCAGCCCTCGTCGGCGAGTTTCCCGTGACGAACCCCGCCGGCTTCGTTACTGCGACTTACGGCGACGGCTATAGCTTCCAGGCTTTCGATTTTGACATCGGCAAGCACGTCAAGGTGCAACAGGCCGATATCCGTTTCTTCGGCGGCCTGCGGCTGGTGCATTCCGACGAAACATTGGGTGAGATTTCCGAAAAGTTTACCCCCACCAATCCTGCCGACAAAGGCATATCTGCTGACAAGATCGGTACGGCCGAGTACTGGGGTATCGGTCCGCGCGTTGGTGCGGAAGCTTACTATCCGGTCGGCGAGAACTGGGGCCTGACGGGCTCGGCTTCGGGCGCAGTCATGTGGGGTCGCCGCACCGAGCGTTCTGGTTTCAATGTCTCGACCACAAACCCTGTCCAACACTTTTCCGAAACGGTGGCCAGTCAGGGCTCGAATGAAACGGTATCAAGCCTCGACGCATCGCTCGGCCTGAGCTGGACGCCGATCGCAAACACTACCTTCACCGCTGGTTACAAGATCGAAGCGTGGCACAATCTGCTTGTGAACGCGGACCACAAGAATCAGGTGTTCCAAGGTCCGTTCCTGCGCCTCGAAGTTAAAATGTAATCACGGCGGCCGGTCAGGGTGACTTCGAAGACAGGTTTCGAGTCCAGGTTCGCAGCGAACGGAAATGTCAAACTGCACTATGTCGCGGCGGGATCCGGCCCACCGCTTCTTTTCCTGCACGGCTTCCCCGACCATGGTCTTGGCTGGCGCCGGCAGATGGAAGCTCTGTGTGGAACCTTCACAGTACTGGCGCCGGATTTGCGCGGCTTCGGGCTGAGCGACGCACCAACAGGGCATGCTCAGTACACGCTGCTGCCGCACTTGGTCGAGGATGTGCTATCCATCCTTGTGGCAGAACAACTCTCTCACGTCTCGGTCATCGGTCATGACTGGGGTGGTACCATAGCATGGTGGCTGGCTATGCGCGTTCCACAGGCGGTGCGCCATCTGGTCATTCTTTCAACCCCCCATCCGCGCAATTACCTGCGTGCCATCGCGGATCCGGGCAACGCCCGATATTTCGCCTATATGCGCGCCTTCCAGGAGGCGGGCGCGGCCGCCATGCCGGCGCCAGTTGAGCTGGCCGGATGGGTTGCCGACGAGGGTGACAGGCAGGCGCTCGCAGAGTCGCTCGGGCGTTCTGATCCGGAAGTAATGCTAGGCTATTACAGAGCCAACATTCCGCTCGGCAGGGTGCCTGATATCGGTCAGCTACCCTTGGTCAAGGCGCCGACTTTGGTGATGTTCGGCACCCACGATCCCTATGTTCCATCGGGCGCCTATGACGGCACCTTCCGTGAAGTGGACAACGTCGCTTCGCTGGTGGCCATATCCGGCGCAGGTCACTTTATCCACCATCAGGCTGCTGGCTTCGTCACCCGCGAGATCGAAACCTGGGTGTCGCGGCCGCCATCTAGCTTTCGAGCGTTTTGATATCCGATTGAAGGCTCGGCGAGGTCGTCGCCGCGGCCGGCGTCAGCGTCGCACGGCATCGAAGGCGCTGAACGGGCAGGGCGGATGACGGCGGAGACTCGCGAGCGCATCCGCGAGACGGCGCGGCTGCGGGGCTTCGGCCGAACAGCCTGGCGCGGAGCCTGTTGCGAAAACACCCCTTCACCGTCGGACTGCCCACCAACGATACCCGTGGCCGCTTCTCGCTGCCGCTGACGGCCGGGGTTTCGGATGCGCTGGTCGACAAAGGGACAACGTCGGCGGCATGCGTGGCCAACATCAAAGCGACGGCCGAAACGGCGCCCAAGGGGGCGATGCGGAGGGCTCTTTAGACCTCGGATAGGTTTTGCCGGTATCTATCGGCAAAAAGGAGCTGGAAAGTCATGACCGAGATCTGGCGCTCACTCCTGGGCAATCTTGCCCTCGTCTCGATCCTGGTCGTCGCCTGGGACCTCGTGGCGGATTTCACCGGGCGCCTGCCGCGGTTGATACAGTCGCTGATTCTGGGCGCGGTCATGTGTGCGGGTTCGATCATTTCCATGGCGACCGCGCTCAACGTCTCCGGCTTCGTGATCGACCTGCGTGCCGCCTTTATCGCCGCGGCCGCCTTCTTCGGTGGATGGCCGGCAATGTTCATCGCAACCGCCGGCTCCATTGCCTATCGCGTCTATCTGGGCGGGCAGGGCGCGAATGTCGGGGTCATGAGCATCCTGATCACGGCGATCGTCGGGTTGGCATGGCATCACGTCGTCGCGGTCCGCTCGCGCACCATGCTCGACATACTCGGCCTTGGCGTCACGGTGGCGCTTGCCGGGCTGATCACGCTTGTGGTCATCCCGCAGCAGATACTCGCCGGCTTCGTCCAGCAGAGCACGCTTCCGTCCCTGGTGTTCCGCTTCCTCGGCACCTTCATCATCGGCGTGCTGCTCGACCGGCAGCAGCGGCGCCGCGATCTCGCCATGTCCAACATGATCTACCGCGCCATGGTCCGCGAGCTGCCGGATTGCCTCAATGTGAAGGATGCCGCCGGCCGCTTTGTCGTGGCAAACCCTGCCACCGCCGAAATGATGCGCGCCGCCTCGGCCGAGGACCTTATCGGCAAGACGGATTTCGATTTCTATCCGAAGGATGTGGCCGAGCGCTTCAGGCAGAATGAAATGGGCGCGCTGGAGACCGGGCAGACGTCGCGCATCGATCAGCAAGCGCTTTTCCTCGACGGCAGCCAGGGCTGGCTCTACACATTGAAGGCACCCTTCCGCGACGAGACCGGCAAGATCGTCGGCGTCATCACCTACAACCGCGACATCACCGAGCAGAAGCGGAACGCCCAGCTCAAGAACGACTTCATCTCCACGGTCAGCCACGAATTGCGCACGCCGCTGACGTCGATCCGCGGCTCGCTCGGCCTGATCGCGGCGGGCGTCGCTGGCGAATTGCCGCCAAAGGCCGCCAATCTCGTCAACATCGCCCACAACAACAGCGAGAGGCTGGTTCTTCTCATCAACGACATCCTCGACATGGAGAAGATCGAATCGGGCGTCATCAGCTTCAAGATCAGGCAGATGCCGGTACGGCCGGTCCTGGAGCAATCCATTGCCGCCAGCTCCAACTATATGGCCGAGAGCAGGATCCGCATCGTCCTGGTCGACGATGCGCCGCGCGCCGAGGCCAATATCGACCCCGACCGCCTGCACCAGGTGATGGCGAATCTTCTGTCGAACGCGATCAAGTTCTCCAATCACGGCGGCGCCGTGATGGTGAAGCTGCAGCGCCGCGACAGCGGCATGCTGCGCATCTCCGTGATCGACCAGGGCGCGGGCATTCCCGAAGCATTCCGCAGCCGCATATTCGGCAAGTTCGAGCAGGCCGATGCCTCCAGCACGCGCAGGAAGGGCGGCACGGGCCTCGGCCTGAGCATCGTCAAGACCATCGTCGAAAAGCTGGGCGGCGCCGTTTCCTTCGAGACGGAGGAAGGCAAGGGAACCTCGTTCCATGTCGATCTCGCCGAAGCGCAAAGGCAGGCCGAGAAGCCTGTTCTGGTCGAGCGCCGGTCGCGTAAGCGCGACGGCCGGCTGCGTGTCCTGATTTGCGAGGACGAGCCCGATGTCGCCACGGTGATCGCAGCACTTCTCGACGCCGAAGGCTTTTCCAGCGACGTCGCCCCCGACATCGACACCGCCAAGGCGCTGCTTGGCTCGCGCGATTATGTGGCGCTGACGCTCGACATCAAGCTGGCGGGGGAATCCGGCATCAAGCTCTTCCACGACATCAGGGCATCGCCGGTGAATTCCGACATTGCGGTCATCGTCATCTCGGCCGTCGCCGACGAAGCCAGGCGCTCGCTGAACGGTGCCGCGGTCGGCATCGTCGACTGGCTGGAGAAGCCGGTGGATTCGAAACGGCTGCACGCCGCTCTCGCCAAGATCGTCGGCCGCAGGGTCGAGCCGAAACCGCAAATCCTGCATGTCGAGGATGACGAGGGCGTGCTTGCGGTGATGTCGGAGGGGCTGGGTTCGGGTGTCTCGATCACCTCGGCGAAAACGCTCAAGGACGCGCAGCATGCGATCGCCAACCGTCGTTTCGATCTTGTCATCCTGGACATCGCTCTCCCCGACGGATCGGGATTGGACCTGCTGACCGACCTGCCGCTCGAGACCGGGGTCATCGTGTTTTCCGCGGCGGAGCTGGACGACAGACTGGGTGATCGCGTGCAGGCGATCATGACCAAGACCAAGGCGTCGGAGATCGATGTCGCAAAGCTGGTCAGGAACATGCTGGTTGCGACCCGCGACGCCTCCGCGCAAGCCAGGGAGTGACCTTCATGCCGGCAAGGATCCTTTATGTCGACGACGAGGACGACATCCGCGAGATCGCGCAGATGTCGCTCGAGCTCGAGCCGGAATTCGAGGTGCGGTCCTGCGCTTCGGGCGCGGCGGCGCTGGTCGATGCGGCGGCATGGCAACCCGACCTCATCCTGCTCGACGTGATGATGCCGGACATGGACGGGCCGGAGACGCTGAAGCGCCTGGCCGAATCGCAGCCGACGGCGACGATACCCGTGGTGTTCATCACGGCGCGCACCCAGACGCACGAGGTCGAGCGCTATCTCGCCATGGGAGCGGTGGGCGTCATCGCCAAGCCCTTCGACCCGATGGCGCTCGCCGGCGACGTGAAGCGGTTGCTTGCGTCGCGCGCCGGCGGCCCGGCTGCTTAGCGCGTTTTCACCGTTTCACGGAAACGGCGAAACGCACTATCTCCTTGTTTTTACGCAATTCCGGACGGAAGGCTACGGCGAAGTCGACGAGCCTAACCGCTCACACTTTTCCTGGAATTGCTCTGGCCGCAAGAGCGCCTGCGGCGGCGTGAAGCCTGTGTCGGCAAGCGCCGGCCTGGTGTTTACGCCTCCTATACCATGCGCCGATATTCATCTACTGATTGCATCGAAATGCGGCCGTCGCGAATCGGTCTATCTATGATCGGGCGGCATTGGTCGGCGCGGGCGACTGCGCGGGCATTATTTCATGGACCGCGTTGGCGGATGTCGGTTCATGGATTGGCTACTCCGGGGGGCACGAGGCGTAAACCGGAGCAGGACTGGTGGATGGAGCGAAGGCAAGAATTCTGATCTGCGACGACGACCCCTTGTTGCTCGAGCTGATGGAATTCAGATTGAGGGCGAAGGGATACGAGGTCGTCAAGGCAGTCGACGGAGCGGAGGCGCTCGAGAAGGTGCAGCGGGACGCCCCTGACGTCGTCGTGCTCGACGCGATGATGCCGAAGGCCGACGGCCTGGAGGTGCTGGCACGCATCAAGGGCGACCCGGCTTTGTCTGACACGCCGGTGGTCATGCTGACGGCCCGCAAGGGCCAGAAGGACATTGTCTCGGCCCTGGACAAGGGCGCCGACGACTATCTGGTGAAGCCATTCATCCCCGAGGAACTGCTGGCCAGGCTCGCGCGGCTGATCGCGCGCAAGAGCGGGAAGCGCTGATGCGGCACGGCCGGCGCTTGAGCCTTGCCGCATGCCTGATACTGGCCGTCGCCGCCGCTCCGCAGGCGGCGCTGGCGCAGACCGTCGACGAGCTCTACGCATCCGCCGTCAAGGCGAGGCAAGCGCAGCATTTCGACGAGGCCGCCGACCTGCTCAAGCGCGCACTGGCGCTCAAGCCCGACAATGCCGACGCGCTGGTCCAGCTTGGCTTCGTCGAGCTCGGCCGCAACGACCTCGCGGCGGCGCGTGACGCCTTTTCCAAGGCGCTTTCCATTGCCCCGACCTATCGGGATGCCTCCTTCGGCATGGCCGAGGTCGAGTTCCGCTCCGGCAATCTGGACACAGCGCTGCCGCTCGCCGAGCAGGCCGCGCAGGCCGACCCGGGCAATGCCGATGCCGCGGCGCTTGTCGACAACATCCGCAAGGCGAAGCAGGCCAGCAAGCCGAAACCGGCCGCCGCGGCCCCGGCGGCGGTGAAGAAACCGCATCGCCGGCCCGATCCCGTCGCTGTCCAGTTGGAAGAGGGTAGGCGCCTGCGCCAGGCAGGCAAGCTGCCCCAGGCGGAGGCGGTCTATCGCCGCGCCCTCAAGCTGTCGCCGAAAAACACCGACGTCCTCGTCGAGCTTGGCCTTGTCGTCGGCTCCAGCCAGCGCTTCGACGAAGCCGGGCAGTTCTTCGACCGGGCTTTGGCCATCAAGCCCGGCCTTCTCGATGCGCGTCTGGGCAAGGTGCGCCTGGCGATCTGGCAGGGCGACACGCCCCGCGCCCGCGCTCTGATCGACGAGGCGCTGGCGAGCGCGCCGGACAATGTCGAGGCGCTCGACCTCGACGGCAGGGTCGCGCTGCTCGAAGGCGACCACAAGCGGGCCGGGCAGTCGTTCCAGCGCGCGCTGGCGCTCGAGCCGAAGAATGCCGAGGCGCTGGTGGGTATCGGCGACGTGCGCCGCGCCGAGGGCGATGACGAGGCCGCGCGGCAGGCTTACACCCAGGCGCTCGCCATCGAGCCGGGTTCCGCCGACATCGAGCAAAGGCTGGCCGTGCCGCCGCCGCGCAAATGGCGGCTCGACATCGGCAGCGAGGTGAGCGATCTCACCAATGGTCTCGGCGACTGGACCGACAGCTCGGCCGGTCTCGCCTATCGGCTGTCGCCGCGCACGACGATTTCCGGCCACACCCGGCTGGCGACCCGTTTCGGCCACACCGACGTCCAGCTCGAGGGCCGCATCGACCAGGCCTTCACGCCGGCCTTCTCCGCCTATGCGCTCGCGGCAGTGACGCCGGATGCCGACTTCCTGGCGCGCTATTCGGTCGGCGCCGGCGCGTCCTGGCAGGTCGCGGCGCCGGCAAAGGCGTTCGGCCCGCTCTCGCTCAACATCGATGCCCGCTACGATAACTTCGCCGACACCGGCGTCACCAGTATCCAGCCCTGGGTGCAGGGCTACATCCTCGACGGCCGGCTGGGCCTTTCCGCGCGCTGGGTGCATGCCGAGGACGATACCGGCACGCGCGCGGACGGCTATGTGCTTCGCGCCGATCTTGCGGCGACGCCGCGCTTCAACGTCTTCGCCGGCTATGCCGACGCCCCCGAGATCGATGACGGCGCATTGATCCCGACGCGCACCGTTTTCGGCGGCATTTCCTTCGACGTCAGCGATCCGCTGACGCTGCGCGCCAGCATCGCGCATGAGGAACGCCCGACCTTCGACCGCAACATATTCGGCCTCGGCCTGACGGCGCGGTTTTGACCATGTGGTATATCTGGGACCTCTCGATACTGCTCAGCACGCTTTCCCTGGTGATCATGCTGTTGCTGATCGCGCGGCGCTTGCTGCAGGAGCGCCGGGGCAGGGCGACGGCCGAGCAGCGGCGCCAGGTTCTGACCGCGCTGATCGCCTTCACCGAGAACCGCGATCGCGAGGCCCTGAAGACGGTGGTGCTCGCCGTGCCGGCCGGCGTGGCGATCGACGCCGGCTTCGAGTTCATTGCGCTGCTGCGCGGCGAGGAGAGGGACGACGTGCTCGTCGCCTTCAACGAATGCGGCCTGCCGGCCCGCGTCGCCAGGCAGCTGCGCAAAGGCAACATCGCCGAACGCATCCACGCGGCCGAGATGCTGGCCTCGCTGGGTTCGGACGATGCGTCGGCACACCTGCTTGCGGCGCTCACCCAGGACCGCTCGCGCGAAGTCCGGATCGCGGCGGCCATTGCGCTTTGCGATCTCGGCAGCCTGCCGCTGCTCGGCACCGCGCTCGACTTCATCGGCGTGGCGGGGCAGCGCTCGCGGCGGCTGATCGAGCTGTTCAGGCGCTTCCCGCGCTCGCGCTTCAACGAGCTTGCGGTCCACGCATCGCGCATCGACGCCTCGCCCTTCATCAGGGCGGCCGCGATCGACGCGCTGGCCCGCGCCGGCGGCTTCGGCTTTGCCGAGTTCTTCGCCGGCCTCGCCGGCGATGCCTCGCCCGAGGTTGCCGCCGCCGCGCTGCGGGCGCTCGGCCTTACCGGGCACGCCCAGGCGCCGGCCATCCTCAAGCGCGCCATGGAAAATAGCGACTGGGACGTGCGCGCCGCCGCCGCCGAATCCGCGGGCCGGCTCGGCCTGCCCGAGATCGCGGCGCCGCTCTCCACGCTGCTGGACGACGAAGTGTGGACCGTGCGCTATGCCGCCGCCAACGCGCTGCGCTCGTTCGGCCAGCCGGGAGAGCGGCTGCTGCGCGAGATTGCTTCCCACGAGGTCTCGCGCAGCCAGCGCACCGCCTCGCTCATCCTTGCCGAGGGACCGGCCCTATGATCGCCGACTGGAGCCACGAGGTCGTTCTCGCCGCCACCATCCTGTCCTGGTTCATCATCGGGGCAGGGCTGGCGCAGACGACGATCTACCTGCTGCAGCTCGTCGTCGCCGGCTACGCGCTGTCCGAGCGCCCGCCGGTGGCGCGCTCGGCGCTGCTGTGGCAGCGCTATGGCGACGTCGCGCCGCCGATCGCGCTGCTGGTGCCCGCCTATAACGAGGCGCTGAACGTGGTCGAGAGCGTGCATTCGATGCTGGCGCTCGAATATCCGAATTTCGAGGTGGTCGTCATCAATGACGGCTCGAAGGACAACACGCTGCAACTGCTGATCGAGGCTTTCAAGCTGGTGAAGTTCCACCGCCCCTATGAGGAGGCGCTGGCGCACCAGCCGATCCGCGGCCTCTATTCCTCGCCGATGACCGAGCGGCTGTTCGTGGTCGACAAGGAGAACGGCGGCAAGGCCGATGCCCAGAACGCCGGCATCAATGTCTGCCGCGCGCCGCTCTTCTGCGTCATCGACGGCGATTCCATCCTCGAGCCCGACGCGCTGATGCGCGCCGCCCAGCCCTTCATCGACGACCCCGAGCGCACCATCGCCGTCGGCGGCACGATCCGCATCGCCAACGGTTCGCGGATCGAGGCGGGCAGGGTGCGCGAGATCCATTTGCCGCGCCGCCTGCTGCCCTTGTTCCAGGTGGTCGAATATCTGCGCGCCTTCCTGATGGCGAGGCTCGCCTGGAGCAGCATCAACACGCTGATGCTGGTGTCCGGCGCCTTCGGCATGTTCCGACGCGCCGAAGCGGTTGCGGTGGGCGGCTTCACCAAGGGCTCGATGGGCGAGGACCTCGACATCGTCATCAAGCTGCACCGCCATATGCGCGATACGAAGCGCAAATACCGCATCCAGTTCATTCCCGAGCCGGTGTGCTGGACCGAGGCGCCCGAAACGCTGAGCGTGCTCGCCCGCCAGCGCTCGCGCTGGCAGCGCGGCGCGCTCGAATGCTTCTTCCGCTACCGCTCGATGCTGTTCAACCCGCGCTATGGCCGCGTCGGCTTCCTCGGCTTCGGCCATATCCTGGTCGTCGACGTGCTGGGACCGGTGGCCGAGGTGCTGGGCTATATCCTGATCCCGGCCTTCTGGCTGCTCGGCATCCTGTCGGCCGAGTATCTGCTCGCCTTCACCGCGCTCATCTTCACCTATGGCGTCTGCGTCAGCGTCTGCTCGCTGATCCTCGAGGAGGCCGAGCTGCAGCGCTTCCCCCGCGCCAGGGACCTCGCCGTGCTGACGGCTGCCGCCGTGATCGAGAATTTCGGCTACCGCCAGCTCAACAATTTCTGGCGCGTGAAGGGCTGGTGGCAATTCCTGCGCGGCAACCAGGGCTGGGGCGAGATGACCAGGACCGGCCTGGGCGGCGCCAAGAAATAGGCGCGGCCGGCGGGGGCAGGCCCGCGCCATTCACCCGAGCGTCCGCTCAATCTCCGCGATCAAGGCATCGAGCGCCGCCCGCACGCTCGCGCCATCCGCCTGTTCGACGAGCAGCGTCTCCAACGCCGAAGCCCGCGCGCTGATCTCCGCAAAGCCGAATGTGCCGGCAGCACCCGCGAGCGAATGGGCGAGCCGGACCAGCGGATCGTTGCCGGGCAGGGGAGCAGCCTGACGCGCGATGGCCTTCAGTTCGGTCAGCTGATCGGCGCAGCGGGCGAGGAAGCGTTGGCGAAGCGGGGCGAAGGGATCGGTGGGGATGGGTGGTGCTCCTGGGTGGGTCCGCAGGGCATTGAAGCAGAAAGCGGGGTGGGGTGGAATGGTTGGTCAAAGATTGCCGATCGCGGCCGGGTCCGGAGACAAACCGCGATTCTTGACCTAAACGCCCCCCGCATTCGCCTTTTTCCGATAGGCGTCCCAATTGGCGCGCCTCGGCACTACGCGCTCCTTTAACTTGATTTTGGACGGAGCTTAGCATATCGTTCACGATATGTTCTGATGTGCAACCATCAGTTGAGAGGCGTCGTTTCGTTAACTTATGGCGGCTACAATGCGTCAGCTCAGAAGTTGATGGAACGCTGTGGATCAAGCAAGAACTATACATTTTGTTCGATACAGGCTCGTAGGACAACGGTAGTCTAAAAAGGTAGCGACTACGGGTCGCGTCGAAGGGAGACTATGACCACTGCTCGCCACATCGTTGCACTGCTGCGAAGCCATGTCGACGGAGATGAAGAACGCTTTCTCTCCGTGGCGACGCAGCTTGCCGCGCACGAGGCACGTCAGGGGCATGGAAAGCTCGCGCAGGAACTTCGCGAACTGATCGACGCTGCAAAGGGCAAGGGCGCGACGGTCGCGCGCCGTGGCGCTGGCCCGGTTCCCCTCGCGCAGCCGAAGGGCGAACTCAGCAGCCTGCTCGCGGCCCGCTATTCGGACATCCGCCTCATCAGCATGGTGCTTGCATCTGATCTGCACGAGCGGCTTGCGCGCGTCATAACGGAGCATCGCCAGCAAGAGCGCCTACGGGCGCGAGGCCTCGCGCCGCGGCGAAAGCTTCTCCTTGTCGGTCCCCCCGGATCGGGAAAGACCATGACGGCGGCCGCTCTTGCGGGTGAGCTGAAGCTGCCGTTGTTCACCGTGCTCTATGACGGGCTCATTGGTAAACTTATGGGCGAGACCGCGACGCGGCTCCGGCTCGTCTTCGAGGCAATCGCCGTGCAGCGCGGTGTCTACTTCTTCGATGAGTTCGATGCGATAGGCTCGCAGCGGTCTGGGCCGAACGACGTCGGTGAGATCCGCCGCGTTCTCAACTCCTTTCTCCAATTCTTGGAGAATGATGATGGACCGAGCCTGATCGTCGCTGCCACGAACCATCCCGAATTGCTAGACAGGGCGGTGTTCCGTCGGTTCGACGACGTGATCACCTATGGCCTGCCGAGCCCACAGATCGCGCGTGGAATCCTCGAATCTCATTTGACCGGTTTCGATCTGAAGGATGTGGACTGGCGGCAGATTCTGGAGGCGACGTCTGGGTTGAGCCAAGCTGAGGTGTCGCGTGCTGCCGACGAGGCGGCGAAGGTGGCGGTGCTCTCGGAAACGGATGGGATCAGGACGTCGACGCTGCTCTCGACATTGGCGGAGCGCAGAGCCGCCACGAATTGAGGAAGTCGCAGCGAGATGGCCCGAGCCCCACGTAATCGGCCACATTTCCATGTCGAGGGTGGCGGACAGGCGGAACCCTATACGTCGCCGCGATTGGTCATCACCGGGTTGCCGCCCGCTCGCGTAAGGGCGGCGCACGCTCAGAAGCTGGAGCGTGCGGTCGGGGCCGCCGTTGCCGAAGCTCGCCGCAAGCTGGCGGCACGCGATGATGCGGTCGCCGAAGGCGAGAAGGGTTTCTACCTTGAATTCGAAATTCCGGCAGCGGAGCGAGCAGCCGTCGAGGGGCTCGAGAACCGTCCTGCCGCAATTGAGCTGGTCGCGGTCCGTCCGGTGGACATCGGCGACGAGACGGTCACCGCGACGGTCTTCGTGCCAGAGCGTTCCGCCGAGTTTTTCTCGCGGAAGATTACGGCCTATCGGGATGAGAATACGAAGACCGGCAGGCCCAAGAACGAAGCCCTCGTGGCTCGCATCGAGGATATCCGGCTCGCCGTCGTCCGCTCGCTCTTCACCGACGACCTAGCTCTCTTTCCGCGAGCAGGGCAACCCGCTTGGTGGGAGGTGTGGATCCGCGACGGTCGGATTGAGGCCTTTCGGCATGTGGCTCAGCGACTGAATGTTGCGCTGAAGGATCACGCGATCAGCTTCCCGGAACGCGACGTCGTTCTGGCGCTGGCGACCGAAGAGGTGATGGCGCGCCTGGTCGAGAACACGGATGCCATTGCCGAGCTCCGCTTGGCGAAAGACACGCCGACGCTGTTTCTCGAAATGCGGCCGGTCGAGCAGGCGGATTGGGCCGGGGACCTTGTCGATCGCGTGGACGGCCCCGGTGCGCTGGCGCCGGCTGTCTGCATTCTCGACAGTGGCGCGAATCGCGCGCATCCGCTGATCGAGCCGGGCCTGGAGGCTGCCGATCAGCACGCCTATGACGATAGCTGGGGCGTTGGCGACAGCGCTTTCTGGAATGGGCACGGCACATCGATGGCCGGTGTCGCCCTCTACGGTGACCTGGAGGCGGCGCTCAGCCACGGTGACGATGTCGAACTTCGTCATCGGCTGGAGACCGTGAAGATCTTGCCGCCCGTCGGTCAGAACGATCCAGAGCTCTATGGCGCGATCACCGAGCTCGGCGTCGGGAAAGCCGAGGCATATGCGCCTCGGCGCCGTCGCGTCTTTTGCCTCGCCGTGACCAGTGAGGTCGGCCTCGGGCGTGGTAGGCCATCCTCGTGGTCGGCGGCGATCGACCAGCTTTGTTATGGTGGCGGCGATCGCAGGCGGCTGATGGTTTTGGCTGCGGGAAATCTGCGCGGCGACATCGAGGTTGACGCCTATCTTGACCGAAACGACCTCGAAGAGGTCGAGAGCCCGGCGCAGGCGTGGAACCCGCTGGTCGTCGGGGCCTATACCGACAAAATCGCAATTGCGCATCCGGACTATGCAGGATGGGAGCCTGTCGCCCCGGCCGGGGATTTGTCACCCGCAAGCCGCACGTCCGGGATTTGGGAGAGACAGTGGCCGATTCGTCCCGACGTCGTGTTCGAGGGGGGCAATTTTGCGCACGATGGGGCCAATCCGGCCTCTGCGATCGATGACCTGCAATTGATCACGACGCATTACCGCCCGCACATGCGTCTCTTTGAAACCTTCGGCGATACCAGCGCTGCCGCAGCGCTCGGCTCCAACCTTGCGGCCGGTGTTCTGGCGGCTCGGCCGGAGCTTTGGCCAGAGACCGTGCGCGGACTGCTCGTCCATTCCGCTGAGTGGACGCCGGCAATGCGCGCGCGCTTCGACGCAGCCGGCACCCAGGTGCAGAAGATGGCGATGCTTCGCCGGTACGGCTGGGGTGTGCCCGACCTGAACCGGGCGGTGTGGAGCGCCACGGATGACGCTACGCTGATGGTCGAGGACGTGCTGCTGCCGTTTCGGCGTGACGGATCCGCGATCAAGACGCGGAACATGAATCTGCACCAGCTGCCTTGGCCGCGCGATGAGTTGCTGGCGCTCGGCGATCAGGATGTCGAATTGAGGATGACGCTGTCCTATTTCGTCGAACCCAATCCCGGCGAGCGGGGTTGGACACGCCGTCACCGCTACGCCTCTCACTCCCTGCGATTTGCCGTCAAACGCTCGCTGGAGAGCCTCCAGCAGTTCCGGCAGCGCATCAACAGGGCGGCAGAGGCGGAAGAGGAGGGGCAGATCGGCGTCGCGGCAGGCGGGGACGATTGGGTTCTCGGCCCCATCCGCGATCGCGGCTCAATCCACTCGGACATTTGGCGGGGGAGCGCTGCCGCACTGGCGGATCGCGATGCCATCGGTGTTTTCCCTGTGAGCGGGTGGTGGAAAGAGAAGCCGGGCCTGCAGCGATGGGACCGACCGGCTCGCTACGCGCTCCTTGTGTCGGTCCGTGCGCCCGGCGCGAACATCGACATTTACACACCGATCGCCAATCAGCTTGTGATCCCGATACCGGCGGCATAGCGATGCGTTCACTGACCGATTTTCTGGCCGATCTGCCTGGCGTGATGCCGAGAAATGCGCGGAAGCTCATTCTCGATGGGAGCCTCCTTTCGCAGGCAGAGCGCGCCGACATTCACTCACGCGATCGCAGCTTCCTCGACCTCGTCCTCGAGGTTGGTCCAGATGCGGCAGCGGCGATCCTGGCGACCTATAGGGAAGGTCGATTATGAAGCGCGGCGAAACGCCGACCAACGCACCGGACGCCGAGGCCTACGTGGCGACAGGTGGCGTCCTTCGGCAGCAGATCGCCGAGCGCCGCCGCAGAGAGCAAGCAATAAAGGATCCGTCGCTGATCACTGAGGCCGACCTTGCTGATCATCGGCTTATCGACCGTGTGTTCATCGAGAATATGGGTCGCGGTTCCGGCTCGATGGTGTTGGCGGGCATCACGGTTCAGAAGCAGGTGATCGGCTACAAGAGCAATAGCGGCAAGAGCACCGGCTGGTACGTCCGTTTCGATTGGACAGGTTCGGATGGTAGGCCTCGCAACTCGGAGGTCAGCCCACCGGAGACCGACAATCGCCGAAACGATGCCAATCGAAACTGGGGACTTTACGAGTAGTAATAAGGACGGCACCGTTTGCATTCGTACCCATACGTAGGGATCCGGTAGACCGTCGCGCGCGGACGTTTCACCCCCTTGCCAACCTCCCCACCTTCCCCTACTCTCCCACCTGAGAAAACCTTTTCCCAACCCGCCCCGCGTCCGCTGACCTCACCCGTCATCACCGCGCAGGGCGGAAAGAGAAAACCTTTTCCCAGCTAAGGAATCCGCCGCGCCCATGTCCGCCGACGCCGAGCCAGCGCCAGTTTCCGCCAAGCCGCCGGTCACGCTGCGCGAGGTCGCGGCCGCGGCCGGCGTTAGCGTCGCGACGGCCTCGAAGGCGCTGAACGGGCAAGGGCGGATGACGGCGGAGACGCGCGAGCGTATCCGCGAGACGGCGCGGCTGCTCGGCTTCCGGCCGAACAGCCTGGCGCAGAGCCTTTTGCGCAAACGCTCCTTCACCGTCGGGCTGCTCACCAACGATACCTATGGCCGTTTCTCGCTGCCGCTGATGGCCGGCGTTTCGGATGCGCTGGTCGACAAGGGCGTGTCGGTGTTCCTGTGCAATGTCGAGGACGACCCAAGGCTCGGCCAGCTGCATGTCGAGGCCATGCTCGACAAGCGCGTCGACGGCATCGTAGCCACCGGAAAGCGCATCGACCGCCATCTGCCGGTCGATCTCTCCAATCTGCGCATTCCGGTCGTCTACGCCTTCACCCAGCCCGATCCCGGCGCGGTCGGCCTCGTCTCCGACGATGCCGGCGGCGCGCGGCTGGCGGTCGAGCAGTTTTTGCGGCTTGGGCGCCGTCGCATCGCCCATGTCACCGGGCCGGAGAGTTTTGCCGTGGTGCACACGCGGGCCGAGGCCTGGCGCGATGTCCTGAAGGAGAACGGCTTGCCCACAGCCGAGCCGCTGCTGGGCGCCTGGTCGGAAGCCTGGGGGCATGATGCAGTCGAAAAACTGTTCGGCAAGGCGGGCAGGGAAGGGTGGCCGGACGCCGTCTTCTGCGGCAACGACCAGATTGCCCGCGGCGTCATCGATGCGCTGCGCGAGCGCGGCATCCGCGTGCCCGAGGATGTCGGCGTCATCGGCTTCGACAATTGGGAGATCGTGGCCGAGGCGACGCGCCCGCCGCTCACCTCCGTCGACATGAATTTGGCGAGTCTCGGCCGCGAGGCCGGGCTTGCCCTGCTTTCGCTCGTCGAGGGCCAGCCGGCCGCGCCGGGCATCAGGAAACTGCCGTGCCGGCTGGTGGTGCGTCAGTCAGGATGAAGCAACAAGGCCACGCGTCCGCCGGGCGGCGTGGCCAAAACAGGGAGGAGAACCATGAGGAGGAGTAACGTGAAGACCATGTTTGCCAAGCTGGCCTTGGCCGCTGCCGTCATCGGCGGCGGCCTGCAGGCGGCGTCCGCCGAGACCGCCAACATCTGGGTGCGCGCCGACGGCTCGAACTTCATGCCGCGCATCGTCGACGCCTTCAACAAGGCGAACAAGGACCAGGTCAAGCTCGACATCATTCCCAATGCCGAGATCATCCCGAAATATGGCGCGGCCGCCGCCGGCGGCACCGCGCCCGACGCGCTCTCGCTCGACCTGATCTACACGCCGTCCTTCGCCGCCGCCGGCCAGCTGGAGGACATCACCGACTGGGCGAAATCCTTGCCCTATTTCGCCAGCCTGTCGCCGGCGCATGTGAAGACCGGCACCTACAAGGACCGCATCTACGGCCTGCCGTTCTCGGCCGACGCCTCGGTGCTGATCTGGAACAAGAAGCTGTTCAAGCAGGCGGGGCTGGACCCCGAGAAGGGACCGGCCAACTGGTCCGACATCGAGGCCGACGCCGAAAAGGTCAACGCGCTCGGCGGCGACATCAAGGGCTTCTACTTCTCCGGCAATTGCGGCGGCTGCAACATCTTCACCTTCACGCCGCTGATCTGGGCCTCGGGCGGCGACATCCTGTCCGAGGACGGCTCGAAGGCGACGCTCGACAGCCCGCAGCTGCGCGGCGCGATCGACCTCTACCGCTCGATGGTCAAGAAGGGGCTGGTGCCAGAGGGCGCGCAGACCGACACCGGCGCCAATTTCTTCGCCGCCTTCGCGGGCGGCAAGATCGGCATCTCGCCCTCCGGCGCCTTCGCCATCGGCGCGCTCAACACGCAGTATCCGGACGTCGACTACGGCATCACCTTCCTGCCGGGCAAGGATGGCGGCTGGTCGTCCTTCGCCGGCGGCGACAATTTCGTCGTCACCAAGGGCACCAAGAAGATCGCCGTGGTGAAGGAGTTTTTGGACTTCGCCTATTCGCTGGAGGGCCAGACCATCCTCGCCAAATATGGCAGCCTGCCGGTGCGCAACGACATCGCCAAAGACGCGCTGAAGGATCTCGATCCGCGCTACCAGGTGGCGGCGGAGGCGATGGCCAAGGGCAGGACGCCCTATTCGGTGGTGTTCAACGACCTGATCAACTCCGCCAACGGCCCGTGGACGCAGATGATCAACGAAGTGTTCTTCGGCGACGACGTCGACGGCGCCATCAAGAACGCGCAGGACACCATGCAGTCGATCATCGACCAGGCGCCGAACAAGTAGACACCAGGGCCTATAGGCGGCGAGGATCGCGCAACGCCTCGCCGCTCAGGCTCTGACCGGCCGCCCGCCCCGTCTCCCTGGCCGGGCGGCCGGATGTTGCATTCGCTGAATGGCAGGGACTGACGCGTTGAGACAGCACACTCTCACTAGCATCGCCAATTTGAGGCGCCGGCGGGCTGGCTCCCCCTTCTCCCCTTGTGGGAGAAGGTGGCCGAGCGAAGCTCGGTCGGATGAGGGGTGCTCCAGCGGAGTGAGACGCCGGCATCCCCTGGAACACCCCTCATCCGTCTCGGCGCTGCGCGCCGATCCACCTTCTCCCACAAGGGGAGAAGGGGAGGCGCAGCCATGACCGCCATCACCGCCACCTCCGCGCCCGCCCGCTCTCGCACCCGCACCGGCCTGCGGCAATGGGTCGGTCTGCTCTATGTCCTGCCGGCCGTCGCGCTGGTCACGGTCTTCTTCGTCATCCCGCTCGGCATGACGGCCTGGATGTCGCTCAACAACTGGCCGCTGATGGGCGAGCATTCCTTCATCGGCCTCGACAATTATGTCGCCATCCTGCGCGACACGCGCTTCTGGAACGCGCTGAAATTCACCTTCTACTACACGGTGATCGTCACCATCGCGATCTTCGCCGTCGCCTTTCCGCTGGCGATCTTCATCGAGCGGCCGCGGCCGCTCACCAACCTCTACCGCACCGCCTTCTTCATGCCGGCGGTGGTCGGTTTCGCCTCGGCGAGCCTGCTCTGGTCGTGGCTGCTCAACGTCGATTCAGGCCTGTTCAGCCCCGCCGCCTACGACCTCGGCCTGATCGCGAAGAAGGTCAATCTTCTCGCCACCTTCCAGCCGGCCTTCTGGTCGATCATCGCCATGGTGGTCTGGAAGGTCGCCGGCTTCACCATGATCATCCTGATGACCGGCCTGCAGTCGATCCCGCAGGATCTGCAGGAGGCCGCCGTCATCGATGGCGCCGGCCCGTTCGCGAGGTTCCGGGCGATCACCTTGCCACTGATGCGCCGCACGCTGGCGCTGGCGCTTATCCTGTCGGTGGCGGGCTCGATCCTCGCCTTCGACCAGTTCTACATCATCCTGCGCGGCGGTCCGCGCAACCAGACGCTGACGGCGGTCTACTGGATCTTCAACCAGTCCTTCGTGTCGTTCAAGCTGGGCTATGGCGCCGCACTTTCCATGGTGCTGCTGGTCATCCTGGTGGCGCTCAGCCTCATCCAGCTCTGGCTGCTGCGCAAGCCCGAGGGGCTCGACTGATGGCCGAGGCGATGTCGCAGAACCGCAAAGTCGGCTTCAGCCTGGCCAGGCATTCCACCGGCATCATCGCCTCGGTGCTGTTCCTGGCGCCGATCGTCTGGACCGTGCTGTCGACCTTCAAGCCGGCGCAGGAAGCGCGCCAGCCGCCGCTGCCGCCCTGGCCGACCACCGGCTTCTCGATCGAGAACTACGAGACGCTGAACTCCTTCGGCGACGGGCTCTGGGTCTCGGCGCAGAACAGCATCTACGTGTCGGTGATGACGGTGCTGCTCTCGGTGCTGGTCAGCGTGCTTGCCGGCTACGGCTTCTCGCGCTTCCGTTTCCCGTTCCGGGATTTCTTCTTCGTCCTCATCCTGTCGACGATCATGATCCCGTTCCAGTCGATCCTGACGCCGATCTTCCTGGTGCTGACGAAGCTTGGCCTGCACAACACGCTGACCGGGCTGGTCTGCGTCTACGTCACGCTGCAGCTGCCCTTCTCGATCTTCATGATGCGCAATGCCTTCGACGCCGTGCCGCGCGAGATCGAGGAAGCCGCGCGCATGGACGGCGCCAACAACGTCACCATGCTCATCAAGGTGATGCTGCCGCTGGTCTGGCCGGGCGTCGTCACCATCGCGCTCTTCGCCTTCCTCGGCGCCTGGAACGAGTTCCTGGCCGCACTCGTGCTGATGACCGACCAGTCAAAGTTCACCCTGCCGGTGATGATGACGGCGCTTCAGTCCGGCCGCTTCGGCGCTATCGACTGGGGCGCTGTGCAGGCCGGCGTCACGGTGATGATGGTGCCCTGCCTGATCCTGTTCCTGGCGCTGCAGCGCTTCTACATCCGCGGCCTCATGGCCGGGGCCGTCAAGTAATTCGAATGGAGTGAAACCATGACCGCATCGCAAGCCGCCACGCAGACCGGCGCATCCGCCAGGCCGAAGCTCGCCTTCCGGCCGTTGCCCGTGCCGCAGGTCGATGTCCGCGGTTTCTGGGGCGACCGTGTCGATGCTGTCGCCGCCAGGACCGCCGGCATCCTCTACGACCGCTGCGTCGAGGCGCGCATGCTGGAGCAGATCGATCCGGACCTGCCGTCGCCCGGCGTGGTCATCCCGTTCCATGTCAGCGACGGTTTCACCTCGCGCACCGTGACGACGCAGATGTTCTGGGATTCCGACTGGGGCAAGACGATCGAGACCGCCGCCTATTCGCTCTACCGGCGCCGCAATGCCGATCTCGAAAAGAAGATCGACGCCGTCATCGACATGTATGGCAAGCTGCAGCAGGAGGACGGCTATCTGTCCAGCTGGTACCAGCGCATCCAGCCCGGCCTGCGCTGGACCAATCTGCGCGATTGCCACGAGCTCTATTGCGCCGGCCATCTGATCGAGGGCGCTGTCGCTTACTTTCAGGCGACCGGCAAGCGCAAGCTGCTCGACATCATGAGCCGCTACGCCGACCACATCGCCGACACGTTCGGTCCCGAGCCCGGCAAGCGGAAGGGCTATTGCGGCCATGAGGAGATCGAGCTGGCGCTGGTCAGGCTGGCGCGCGCCACCGGCAACGACAAATATATGAAGCTGGCTAAGTATTTCATCGACCAGCGCGGCCAGCAGCCGCATTACTTCGACGAGGAGGCGCTGGCGCGCGGCGCCGACCCCAAGGATTTCCACTTCAAGACCTACGAATACAACCAGTCGCACAGGCCGGTGCGCGAGCAGGACAAGGTCGTCGGCCATGCGGTCAGGGCGATGTATCTCTATTCCGGCATGGCCGACATCGCGACCGAATATGGCGACGACACGCTGAAGGTTGCGCTGGAGCGGCTGTGGGACGACCTCACGACGAAGAGCCTCTACGTCACCGGCGGTCTCGGCCCGTCCGCCGACAATGAGGGCTTCACCAATGACTACGACCTGCCCAACGAGACCGCCTATGCCGAGACCTGCGCCTCGGTCGGCCTGGTGTTCTGGGCAAGCCGCATGCTCGGCATGGGGCCGAACGCCCGCTACGCCGACATGATGGAGCGGGCCTTGTACAACGGCTCGATCTCCGGCCTGTCGCTCGACGGCTCGCTGTTCTTCTACGAGAACCCGCTGGAGAGCCGCGGCGGCCACCATCGCTGGAAGTGGCACCGTTGCCCGTGCTGCCCGCCCAATATCGGCCGCATGGTCGCCTCCATCGGCAGCTATTTCTACGGCCTCGCCGACGATGCGCTTGCCGTGCACCTTTATGGCGACTCGACCGCGCGCTTCGAGATCGCCGGCCGGCAGGTTACCCTGGTCCAGGCCAGCAACTATCCCTGGGACGGCGCGGTCGCGATCGAGGTCGGGCCGGAGGCGCCGGTCGCGTTCACGCTTCATTTGCGCATACCCGCCTGGTGCCGCAAGGCGGCGTTGCGCGTCAACGGCAAGCTGGTCGATCTCGAAGCGGCGACGGTCGACGGTTATGCCGCGATCCGCCGCGAATGGCGCCAGGGCGACAAGGTCGAGCTCGACCTCGAAATGTCGATGGCGCGCCTCTTCGCCAACCCCAATGTGCGCCAGGACATCGGCCGCGTGGCGCTGGCGCGCGGCCCGCTGATCTACTGCGTCGAGGAAACCGACAATGGCGGCGGGCTGCATCGCATCGCCCTGCCGCGCGAGGCCAGGCTCGAGGCGCACAAGGATCCGAACCTGCTCGGCGGCATCGTCACGCTTTCGGCCATCGGCAGCAGGGCGCAGACGGAAAACTGGGGCGCCGATCTCTATCGCCCGAAACCGCCGGCGACGACGGAGACGAAGCTCAAGGCCGTTCCCTATTTCGCCTGGGACAACCGCGATTCCGGCGAGATGCTGGTCTGGCTAAGGGAAGGATAGGCGTTTGTCGCGGAGAGTAAACTTGAGACGCTGGCGGGACAGCGCCTCGTCTGTCCTGCCGGACACTAAAAGAAACGCTACTTTGCCAGCTTATCCTTATTCTTTCGCCTCCCTGATCTCGGAGCGCCAGCCTTTTGTTCCTCCTCCAGCGCCGCCTTCACCAGCGCGTTGGCCGTCCACACCGATAGGTCCTCGCCCTCGGCCACGCTGAGGCCGCAGATGTCGCGCTGGACGATGAGCGCCTCCCAGCCGATCACCATGGCCAGCGCGTGGACGAGCCGGTTCCAGCCGTTCGGTTTCAGCCGGTCCCGCAATGGCGACAACGCCTGTTCGATCCATTCGATCCGCCGGTAGCCGCGGCGCGGCACGCCTTGCTCGGACGGCGCGCCGTCTACGGTCAGGCGGATCAGCGAGCGCCCGAGGCGCTCGACCTCGGGACTGACGTGGTGCAGCGCGCGGACCAGATGCTCCACGCGCGCTTCGCCGTCGTCGCTCGCCTCATCGATGGCGCGGTCGACCGAAGCTTGGCTTAGCGCGCCGATGGTCGCGTCGAGCAGCAACTGATCGAAGCTTGGAAAGTAGAGATAGACCGTCCGCCGCGACACCTCGGCCGCCACGGCCACGTCGTTGACGGTCGGCGTCTTGCCATTGGCGAGCAGCGCGATCGCCGCGTCGACGATGGCCTTGCGGGTGCGCCGCTTCTGCGCGGTGCGGAGACGTGGATTGACATTCATGAGCGCAAAGTATACCGGAGTGCACTAATTGCACAAGTGTGCAATATAGGCTCAAAACGTTGATAGGGGGTTTCCATGACAGTCTCCAGCAATGCCGCCAATGCGGCCTGCTTTCTCGCGCCGGGCGAGGGCGAGGCCATCTGGTTCTTGCGCAACAGAATGACAGTGAAGGCGACCGCGGAGACGACGCGCGGCGGATTCGCACTTCTTGAAACCTTGCTCGCCCCCGGTTTTTCACCGCCACTTCACATCCACCATCGCGAGGACGAATCCTTCTACGTGCTCGACGGCGAGATGACGATGAAATGCGGCGACCGGATTTTCCGCGCCGGCGCTGGCTCGTTTGTATTCCTGCCGCGAGACGTTCCGCACACTTTCGTCGTCGAGGGAGGCAAGCCGGCCCGGATGCTGACGCTGTTGACGCCGGGAGGCGGCGAAGGCTTTTTCATCGACGGCGGCCGGCCGGCAGAGGCGGAAGGTCTTCCGCCGGCGACACCACCCGATATCGAGGCTTTGAAGCGCGTCAGCGCCCTCTATGGCGCGGAAATCGTCGGGCCGCCAATGGCGCCGACGGTCAGCGCCTAGCTTACGCTAAAGATGCACGAAGGCCGTCAGCGGCAGGTGGTCGGAGGCGACGCGCGACAGTGGCGTGTCATGCGCCTCCACTGCTGAAACCAGATCGTGCCGGTTGCCCAGGATGCGGTCGAGCGCCAGCACCGGCAGGCCGGATGGGAAAGTCGGCACCGCCGGCGGCGTCGGCCCGAACGTCGTGTGCAGCGTGTTCAGCGCCGAGCGGTTGCCGAGCCGCCATTCGTTGAGGTCGCCGAGCAAGAGCGTCGGCCTCTCGTCGGCGCTGCTCATGATGTCGAGCACGACGCGGGCCTGTTCCGAGCGCGAGCGGCGCAGGAGTCCGAGATGGGCGGCAATGACGCGCAGGCTGCGTTTTTCGTCGAGATCGATCTCGGCGACCAGCGCGCCGCGCGGCTCCAGCCCGGGCAGCTTGATCTGGTGGACGTCCCGCACCGTTCCGCGCTTGAACAGCAGCACATTGCCGCGCCAGCCATGCCCCTTGCCGTTGCCGATTACCGGCACCGGAACCAGCCCCGTATCGTGTTCCAGGCGGGCAAGATCGAGCAGCCCGGCCTTGTCGCCGAAGCGGTTGTCCGCTTCCTGCAGGGCGATCACGTCGGGGCTCATCTCGCGGATGACGCGCGCCGTCCTTTCAGGGTCGAACTTGCGGTCGGTGCCGATGCATTTGTGGACATTGTAGGAGGCGACGACGATCTCGGCGCCGTTGACGCGCTTGCGCGGCGTCGCCTTCGCCTTGCGCGCATTTCTGCCGCGGATCGACAAGATCACGGTCTCCGGCAGGCTGCGTCCCTTTATGTCGTCTATCTCCATGATCCCGGTGCTCGATTTCCTGTTCTAAAGATAGGGCGATCCCAGCCATAGCAAGCGGTCGAAGACGCGGATTGCGAACGGCCTTGCCTTCAGCGTCTGCAGCGTCACCGGCTGGGCGGTCGAGATGGCCGCCCCGATGCGGGCGTCGATCTCGGCGGCGAAGTTTTCATCCAGCACTTCCATGTCGATCTCGAAATTCAGTCTCAGCGAGCGCGCGTCCAGGTTGGAAGAGCCGACATAGGCCCACACGCCGTCGATCGCCATCAGCTTCGAATGGTCGAATACGCCTTCATGGCGCCAGACCCGGCAATAGTGCTTCAAGACCTGGTCGAACTGCGCCGTCATCGCATGGTCGACGAGGAAAAGGTTGTTCACCGCCGGCACGACGATGTCGATTTCGACACCGCGCCGGCCGGCGGTGGTCAGCGCGCTGATGAATTCCCGGTCCGGCAGGAAATAGGGCGACATGATGCGGATCGATTTGCGGGCGACAGAGAACGCGCCCATCAGCAGCTTGAGATTGGTTTCGTTGGACGCGTCCGGCCCGCTCGCGACCGCGCGCACCAACATTGGCTGCCCGGGCGGCGGCGCGGCGCGCTCGACCTGCCAGGGTCCGTCCTTCAAGGCCTCGTTGCCGGCAAAGCGCCAGTCCTCGGCGGCAACCGAGAACAGGTCCGCCACCACCGGCCCGGTGACCTCGAAATGGGTGTCGCGCGAACTGTCGGAACCGGCGAATTCGGCCGAGAATCCCTTGCGGATGTTCATGCCTCCGGTGAACGCCACCGTGCCGTCGACGATCAGGATCTTCCTGTGGGTCCTGAGATTGGCATAGGGAAGTCTCAGGCCCATGACGATGTTGCCGTTGAACAGATCGACGGTGACGTCGGCTTCCCTGAGTTGCTTCAGGATGCTGGGCACCGAATAGCGCACGCCGACGGCGTCGATCAGCACCCGCACGGTGACGCCGCGCTTGACGGCGTTGCCGAGCGACTGGACGAAAAGCGCGCCCACCGCGTCATTGTCGAAGATATAGGTTTCGAGCAGCACGCTTTTCTGCGCCGCATCGATCGCCCCGCACATCGCCGTATAGGCCTCGTCGCCGGTCTTGAGCACGGCGATGGTGTTTCCCGAGGTGAGGGGGCGCCGCGCCACCCTGTCGCCAAGCGTCTTCAGCCCGGTGAAACGCTGGCCGTATTCGGCGTTGATCAGGGCTTCAAGCGCGACGTCGCGGTCATGCCTGGCGGCGGCGGCCTCGCTGGAGACAGGGCGCATGGCGCTGATCGTCGCGCGGCGGATGCGGTTGATGCCGGCGATGGCGTAGATGATCGCGCCGAGGAACGGCGACAACAGCATCACGCCCACCCAGCCGGTGGCCGCGCGCACGTCTTCCTTGGTCATGATGGCGTGGACGATGCCCACCGCCGCCATCGCCAGCGAGAGGATCAGGATAAGCGTCGACCAGTGACTCGCAATCGCCTCGAACATCGGCCCGACTATTGTGCGAGCCGGCGCGGAAGGCAATGCGGGCGGTCATTCCCGCAATCGTTCGGATGCATGAAATCTGGCGGCGAGGACCGCGGTCATCCGATCGGCCAGTTCCGCGACCGGCCCGGTCTTTTCCCAGGCATAGAGCGAGACCACCATCGGGGGCTGGGCGCCGAACGCCGCATAGGGCTGGACATGACGCCCGGCCACCGCGCTTTTGGGCAGCAACGAAAGGCCGAGCCCGGCCTCCACGCCCACCAGCACGTTGCGCAGGCTGCTGCCGGAGAAGGCGATGTACCAGCGCCGTTGTTCGCGTCCGATCCGCTCGAACATCGCCTCACGATAGAGCCCGCCGGGCGGAAAGACGACCAGCGGGATGGGATCGGCCCAATCGGATTGCCGGTCAGCGCTTTCGAACCACGCCATCGGTTCGGGAAAGCTCGCCCGGCAATCGGGCTCGGCGACCGCCTCCTTGACCACCACGATGTCGAACTCGCCGGCGCGATAGCGCCGGGCGAGGTCGCGGCTCAAGCCGGCGGTGACGTCCAGCCGCGCCGCGCGGTTACCCTTGGCGAAACCGCCGAACACGTCCGCCATCTGCGAATTGACGATATCCTCCGGCACGCCGATCCGCACCGGCGCGGTGCCGGCCGGATCGCCAAGCGCCGTTTCCGCTTCGTGCTGCAAATCGAGGATGCGACGCGCATAGCCAAGCAGGCGTTCGCCCGCGGCCGTCGGCTGGATCGGCCTCGTGTCGCGATCGACCAGGCGTTGGCCGACCGCGTCCTCCAGCCGTGCAAGCTGCTGGCTGATCGTCGATTGCGTCATGTTCAGCCGCTCCGCCGCCTGGGTGAAGCTGCCGGCGTCGGCAATCGCAATGAAGGCTCGCAGAAGGCGCGGATCGAGCATCTTTCCCATTTCGCCGGTACATCGGTGTCGATCATTTAAAATCATAATGTGATCGATGCATACATTTAATTTCTAAATGCCTCTGCGCGGCCCTATCTGGAAGCGCGGACAAGACCATGCGTGGCCACAGCCGGTAGGAGCCAGGAATGCATCGTCTCTTTTTTGTTTTTGCCTTGCTGGTGCTCGCTTGCGTTTCGGCGATCGCGTCAGGAGAAACCATGCGCACAACCCCTTTGCACGCCGCGGCCGCCGCTGACGACGTGGATGCCATCGGCAGGCTTTTGTCGCAAGGCGCCGAGATCGACGCGCGCGACGGCACCGGCGCCACGCCGCTGCTTGTCGCCACGCACGACAACAGGATCACCGCCGCGAGCGCGCTGATCGCTGCCGGAGCGGACGTCAACGCGAAGGACAACATCGAGGACAGCCCGTACCTCTACGCCGGCGCGCGCGGGCATCTCGAAATCCTCAGGCTGGCGCTCGCCCATGGCGCCGATCTCGAGAGCATCAACCGCTATGGCGGCACCGCGCTCATCCCGGCTTCCGAGCGCGGCCATGTCGAGACCGTGCGCACGCTGATAGAGGCCGGCGTCGACGTCGACCATGTCAACAAGCTCGGTTGGACCGCGCTGCTGGAAGCCATCATTCTCGGCGACGGCGGCGAGCGCCACCAGCAGATCGTCGACTTGCTGATCAAGGCCGGAGCCGACGTCAATCTAGCCGACGGCGATGGCGTGACGCCGCTGCGGCATGCCCGCGACCGCGGCTTCAAGGCGATCGAAAAGCTCCTCATGGCCGCCGGCGCAAATTGAGAAAAATGGGTGGCGACGTGAACGGACAGAAAAGTATCGAGGCGGCGTCCAGCCGCTTTCTCATGCTTGCCGTGGTCGCCCTGGTCGGGCTCAACCTCAGGCCGTTCATCACCGGCATCGGTCCGCTGGCGGCGGGCATGCGGGCCGAAACCGGTCTCGGCACGCAGGGCATCGCGCTGCTGACGCTGGTGCCGATGCTGCTGATGGGGATCCTCGCCTTTGCCGGCCCGTCCTTGCAGGCGCTGATTGGCGCCAGCCGGGCGGTCATCGCGGCGCTCGCCATTCTCGCCCTCGCATCCTTCCTGCGCCTCTTCGTATCGACTGGTCTCGGAATGGTGGGCACCGCCGCACTGCTCGGTCTGGGGGCGGCTGTCGTGCAAGCCGTGTTCCCCGGCATCGTCAAGCGGCAATTCCCCCGCCATGTCAGCCTCGTCATGGGGCTTTATTCATCGATGCTGATGGGCGGCGGCGCGCTCGGCGCGCAGCTTGCGCCGCTGGTCGCCACAGCCTCGGGCGACTGGCATTTCGGGCTGGCCTGGATGGCGTTCCCGGCATTGGCCGCGGTCGTGCTCGCCTTGGCCTGCTTGCCGCGTGACGCCGCCCGCCCGCAAGGCAGGAACGCGACGGCGGGCTTCCTCAAGCGGCCGCGCACCTGGCTGCTGATGGCCTGTTTCGGCCTCGTCAATGGCGGCTACTCGACCTCGGTGGCCTGGCTGGCACCCTACTATCAGGAGCAAGGCTGGACGAGCGCTTCAAGCGGCGGCCTGCTGGCGGTCATGGCCGTGGGGCAGGCGCTCTCGGCCCTGCTGCTGCCGGCCCTTGCCGGCAAAAGCGCGGACCGCCGGCCGTGGCTCTGGCTGACCTTGGCCATGCAGGCAGTTGGTTTTGCCGGGTTGATCCTGCAGCCCCAGACCGCGCCCTTCATCCTCGCGCTCCTGCTGGGAGCGGGGCTGGGCGGTTCCTTCTCGCTGACCATGATCGTCGCGCTCGAACATCTGCCGGACCCGGCGGAGGCCGGCGCGCTGTCGGCCATGATGCAAGGCGGCGGCTTCCTCATCGCCGCGATACCGCCCTGGATCGTCGCGGTGCTGCACGACATGGCCGGCGGCTTTCGCGCCGGCTGGCTGCTGCACCTCGCCTGCATCTCGATCGTGATGGTGCTGACCTTCCGTCTCGCGCCACGCAGCTATGCGCCGGCAATGAAGCTGCCGGCACCTGAGCCGGTCGCGGTGTGACGTAGGCTCATCAACCGCAACCGGTCTAAAGCTTCCTGAAGAAGCCGGACAGGATGTTCGGGCCCGCTTCGCCTGGCCGCAGCCGGATCCCGTCCTCGAAGCAGTTCATCGTCACGCATTCGAAACCGCTGGCCGCGAGGAGCGCCACCAGCGAGTCGCGGTCGAAATGGTGCAGGTGCTCGTTGGGCAGGCGCATGCGCCAGTTGGCGAACCAGTTGTCGCCTTCGGCGCCGAGCTCGCGCCAGCGGCAATAGGGGACGGCGACGGCCAGGTGGCGGGTCTGAAGGCGGGACAGGAAACTGAGATCGGGAATGTGCTCGAGCACGTCGAACATGGCGACGAGATCCCAGGTGCCGGCGAGCGCCTGGTCCCAATCGACGAAGCGAACGCCCTTGGGCAGAGGGAACTCCGCGATATCGCAGCCGGCGCAATCGGCGACGCCGGTTATTTTCGCGGCTTCGATGAATGTGCCGGTGCCATATCCGATTTCCAGCACCGAGCGAGGAATCTCGCCGGTGATGCCGAGCACCCAGCCAAGCCGCTGATAGCCGAGCTTGATGGTCCGGTCGCTCAGGTCCTCGTAATAGGAGATGTACTTCTTGTCGTATTTGATCGGCGTGAAGTCGATCTGGTGGATGACGCCGAATCTGTCCACCTCATAATTGTCCAACATTGTCCGCGCCGCCTCCGGATACCGATTTCCCTACATTGTCAATTGCACGTGGCAGCGGCCTTGAGCGCATCGGCCCGGGAAGATGCGGGCAGATTTCCGATCCGTCGAACAGAGGCGTAGAACCTTGGATAGTCGCCGGAGCACAAGTCGAACAAGCGGAGAAACGCCGGAACCTCTTCGCCATAGACAGCGGTCGCGGCAAGCTTTGCGTTGTTGATGGGGCTATCGAACCAGGCGTCGTATCCGCGGTATCCGGCCCATCGCTGGTCGCGCATTTGCCGGTAGCGCGTCCGCAGCCTGTCGATGGTGGCGGCTTTGGCGGCTGCCTTCTGCTCCGGGCGACGGGGGCTTCCATAGACCTGGCTCAGCTCGTCCCGGGTCTTCGCGATCAGTCCGAGAAAATCGGCCTTGCGCCTGCGATCGGCTTCGTAACTGCGCAACCCGGCGCGATTGCCGGTGGCGCCCAGCCATTTCCTCGTGCCGGTGGTTTCGACGGAAACAGCGAAAGCCTCGTTGAACGCGGAGTCGCCGTTCACATAGACTTTCTGATGCGCCAGTTCATGGAAAACGAGGCTTGCGAGGTAGGTGTTGTTCTGGCGCAGCATGGTGCTGAGCAACGGATCGCTGAACCAGCCCAGCGTGGAGTATGCCGTGATGCCCGTCACATAGACGTCCAGCCCCTGCCGCTGCAGTCCAGCGGCATTTTCGAGCGCGTCCTTGCGCGAAAAATAGCCCTTGTAGGGAACGCAGCCAAAGACCGGAAAGCACCATGTTACCGGAGCGAGAGAGAATTGCGGCGCGGCAAAGACCGCCAAGGTCACATCGTTGCGACCGACGTCGACATAACTGCGGTAGCTGCTGTTGTCGGGCAATGCCAGTTCTTGCGTGGCAAAGCGACGTATGGCGCTGGCCGAGGTCAGCTTGGCACGCAATGGCTCCGGCGTCGAAGGATCATGGATCAGCGTCGCAACATTCTTGCGCGCGGCCATGATCTCGACATGGCCCTCCAACGACTGCGCGTAGTAGGAAATGCTGGTGCATCCGGTCATACCGGACGCCATGATCGCAGCGGCGAGCAATCGAAAAACGCGCTTCAAAGCCTGCCCACCGCCTGCTGATCTCCCATGGAGCAAATGTCCATTTGCTCCCGTGTCTCAGGCGCGCCTATTTTCGTCAAGACCTGGAAGAGCAGCGGTCGGACCTTCGATTTCGCAGCGGTGATCGGGATACGGCGCTCAGCGAAGATCTGCCCTCCGCCGCGCCATCAGCCGCAGTCGTGGGGAGGCCACCATCAACAGGATACATCGGCGCCATGCCGCTGAGCAGCAAGGCGCCCGCCCGGATTGGCCCCTCCAATCGCCGACATTCGGGCTCCGGCCCAGGCAAAGCGGTCTTCGCCGCAAATGACAGCAGGCTTGGGACCTTTCCCCTAGGTATTGCTGGCTCGTGGGGGTAGCATGAGGCGCACTGGGGATGTGCACGATGACAGACGCCTCGATACGCCGGGCGGACTTCATGATGGTCCTGGCCTATGCTTCGGACCTTGCCACCGGCCATTCGCGCGATTTCGCGCTGAAATCCTGCGTGCTTGCAATGCGGATCGCCAAGCTTGCGGGCCTTTCCGACGAGGTTCGGCGTAACGCCTATCACCAGTCTATGCTGCGTTATGTCGGCTGCAATGCCGACACCGACCTGCTCTCGGCCACCTTCGGCGACGAAATCGCGCTTCGCCAGGATCTCGTCGGTCTCGACATGGGCAACCGTGCGGAACTGGGCAGGGTCTTCGTGCAGGCCTTCAAGCGGTTCTACTACGATCTCGAGCCTGACGCGCAGGCCAGGGCGATCGAGGCCGCGATGTCGCAGGCGCTCGCCGTAGCCCGCCCGGTGCTCACCGCGCATTGCGAGGTCGCTCAGCGGATCGGCGAGCGGCTTGGCCTGTCCGAGGGCATCCGACGCAACCTTGGCCAGATCTACGAACGCTGGGACGGCAAGGGCCTGCCGCGCGGCTTAAGCGGCGAGGATGTCCTGCCGGCCGTCCGTCTGATCACGCTGGCGCAGGATGCAATCGCGCTCAGCGAGGCGGTCGGCGTCGACGGGATGGCCGAAACCATCGCCAGTCGCGCGGATGGCCCATACGAAGCGGATCTGGCCCGGCTCGTCCCGGCCAACGCGGCGGCCTTGATGGACGGCATCGGCGCCACGGTCGACCGCGAGACGATTTTGGCGCTGGAGCCCGATCCGCCGGTAACGCTGGACGAGGGGGCTTGCGATGAGGCGTTCCTCGCCATTGCCGACATGATCGACATGCGCATGCCGTTCACGCAGGGCCATTCGCGAATGGTGTCGGAACTGGCCGCGGGTGCGGGGGCACGGATCGGGCTGCCCGGGGCTGACGTGCGCGCGCTGCGCTGGTCGGGCTGCATCCATGATATCGGCGAACTCGTCGTGCCGGTGGCGACCTGGATGCGCAACGGCCCGCTGTCGGTGCGCGAGCGCGACGCCGCGCAACTGCACGCTTATTACGGTGAGCGGGCGCTGGCTTCCTTCGGCCACGACGGCGATGCGATGGGCGCGCTCGTGCTGCGCCATCACGAGCGCCTGGACGGTTCGGGATATCACCGCAAGGTCAGCGGTTCCGACCTGTCTCCGGCGGCCAGGATCCTGGCCGCTGCCGAAGCCTTTCAGACGTCGCGGGAGGAACGTCCGCACCGCAAGGCGCTGTCCAGCGAGGCGGCGGCAACGCAGTTGCGTGCAGCTGTTCGTGACGGCTGTATCTGCCCCGACGCTGCCGAGGCCGTATTGTCCTTCGCCGGGCAGCAGTCGCGCCGGGCTTTGCCGCAGGCGCTAGCCGGCATGACGCGGCGCGAGATCGAGGTGCTGCGCCTGATCGCCGCCGGCCTTACGGCGAAGGAAACGGCTCGCAAGCTCGATATCGCGCCCAAGACCGCTGACCATCACATCCAGAGCGTCTATTCCAAGATCGGCGTGGCCACCCGCGCCGGCGCCGCGCTCTATGCGGTCGAGCACGGCCTTGTCCGGCCGGGCGTAATGCCGGCATAGGGAATCCACCCCATGTGCGCCCGCTCCGGCGCGCGCATCGTGATCCTGTCGACGGACCAATGGTGGCCGCGACCGACAGGAGGAAATCAGATGCTTCTCGCAACGACCAAGGTGGCGGACGTCGACCGCTTCATCCGGATCTTTTCTACCAAGGGCGCCGACAAGCGCCGGCTGCACGGCTCGAACGGCGCAACCGTGTTCCGCGACCCGAGCGAGCCTGACCGCGTCTGGGCGATCTTCGACTGGGACGCCGAGGGTTGGAAGAACTTCGTGTCGGATCCGGAGGTCCCCGCGATCCTGCAGGAAGCCGGCCATGTCGGCAAGCCGCAGGCGGCATTGCTGCTGGGCCACTACGAGGCCTGAGGTCAACCGTGCGCGCCGCCTGCCGTCGGCGGCGGCGCGCCCGACGAAACCCCAAAGACGAACCTCAGAATCGGAGAAATCAGATGGATCCGAAACCCATCAAGATCGGCCTTATCGCCGAGCTCACCGGCCCATTGTCCTTCATGGGCATCGCCAACGCCAACCTCACCACCATGCTTGTCGACGACATCAACGCCAAAGGCGGCCTCCTCGGCCGCCCGGTGGAGCTAGTCATCGAGGATGGCGAAACTCTCGAAAGCGTCGCCAAGGCAAAGGCGGCGAAACTAGTCGACGTCGACAAGGTCGATGTGGTCGTCGGCGGCATCTACAGTTCGACCCGCCTGGCCATCAAGAGCGAGGCGGTCACCCGGGGCGGGACGCTCTACCTCTATACCGAGCAGTATGAGGGGCAGGAAAACGATCCGCTGATCTTCTGCACTGGCCCCGTGCCCGCGCAGCAGGTCGAGCCGCTGATCCCATGGCTCATGAAGTCCACGGGAGCCAGGAAATTCTACCTGCCATCCGCCGATTACATCTGGCCTCATTTGCTGAACAAGGCCGCGAGCCACGTAGTGCGCGCCAATGGCGGCGAGATCGTCGGCGAGGAGTACTTTCCACTGGACACTGTCGATTTCCGGCGGACGGTGCAGCAGATCATGGCGAGCGGCACCGACGTGGTTTTCTACACCATCGTCCCGCCGGGGCTGACACCGTTCCTCGAAGAACTGCACAAGGCCGGCTTCGGCAAACGCGGCGGCCGGATCGTCTGCACCTACTTCGATGAGAACTTCTTCAACCTGGTGCCGCCCGAGCAGATCGAGGGCCTCTACAGCTGCCTCGACTATTACCAGGAACTCGACGAACCGTTCGGTCGCGCGCTGTTGCGGCGCTACAGCGAACGGTTCCCCGGCGGCGCTACCTTGACTGCGGGCAGCGGGTGCACTGGTCACTACCGGGCGATCAAGATGTGGGAAGCTGCCGTGAAGGAGGCGGGCAGCGTCGAGCGCGACGCGGTCATCCGGGCACTCGACCATGCTCGTATCGCCGAAGGCCCGGGAGGTGCGGCCGAGATGGTTCCCGGCCAGCATCATGTTCGCATGAATATGTACATCGCGCAGGCGCAGGGCGGTCAATTCAGGGTCGTGAAGAACTTGGGTCCGATCGATCCCAACGAGCGCGTGCTTACCAACGAACTCCAACCAGGTTAGAGCATTTCACCGTTTCACGGAAACGGCGAAATGCCCTATCTCTTTGCTTCTACGCAATTCCGGACGGAAAACCGCTCACACTTTTCCTGGAATTGCTCTAGGTGGAGCGAGCGTCGGCACTTTTCTTCCAATTGGCGGGGGCCGCTGAACGGTCCCGGTCCAGCCTTATGCCCGCCTGCCCACCAGCCGCAGCCATGGCGCAAGATGGAAGGCCGCCATCAGGAGATACATCGGCGCCATGCCGCTGAGCAGCGACGCGCCCGAGCCCGGCATGCACATCATGTCATGGCCGCCATAGGCGACCGTCAGCAGCGCCATTGTTGCAAAGGTCGGCGCCGCGGCGAGGCAGAGCCAGTCGGCGAGGCCGAAGCCGCTCAAGCCGGTCGGGCGAGGGGAGTCGATGCTCATGATATCCACCTTCTGAAGCGGTCAGGTTTCAAGCCCTTAGGGCGAAGCGATCGGCTCCGGCGGCGCAGTTCCACGCCGCCGGAGTCGCTTCACGCTCAGGCGTTCTTGTTGCGGAACGCCGCTTCGCCGGCATCCGACACCTCGACCCATCTCTGGTCGGGGGCAGCCCCTGCTTCGTAACTGTCGTGCCAGTTCCACCACTTGTAGGTCTGGGTCTGCGGATAGCCCTCGGGCGAATCCTCCCACACCTCCTGGCGGCCGAGCGGCGTGACGTCGAGATAGCTCCAGACGGTGCCGAACGCTTCATCGCCGCGGTTGTTGACGAAATAGGTGCGGAAAATACGCTTGCCGTCATGGATGAAGACGTTGTGGCCGTGCCATTCGTCGACGCCGAAATCCTTATCCCAGCTGTCGGTGATGGTGTACCAGGGCATCTTCCAGTCCATCTGCTGCTTAAGCCGCTGGATGTCGGCCTGCGGCGCGCGCGAGGCATAGGCAAGCGTGGTGTCGCGGGCATTGAGATGGGCGAGGTTGCCGACCTGATCGGCGCCGAGCGAGCAGCCGCGGCAGGCATGCTCGGGCCAGCCATAGACGCCCGGCTCGAAGAAGGCGCGGTAGATGACGAGCTGCCGGCGACCTTCGAACAAATCGAGCAAGCTCACCTTGCCGTTCGGGCCTTCGAACACATAGTCCTTCTTGACTTCCATCCACGGCATGCGGCGGCGTTCGGCGGCCAGAGCGTCGCGGGCGCGGGTGACGGCCTTTTCCTTGACCAGCATCTCTTCATAGGCGCCTTCCCATGCTTCCTGCGAAACGACCGGCGGTGTCTTCATGTGTTGGGTCATTGCTCTTGTCCCGTTCTTGGGTTTGGTTGGGGGGTGACGAGGACAGACATAGGGCCGCACACCGCAATGGTGGGAGTTACAAGTGTGACGCGATTTGCTGCGGCGGGCTTTGAGGCGACGGCATGGACTCGCTGATCAACGCCGCCGGCCGCGCGCTTGCCGCTGGCGATCCGCTCGGCGCCCTGAAGCGCGTCGCGCTGCGCGACGACGCGCCGGCGCTGGCGTTGCGCGGCATCGCGATGGCGCAGCTCGGCGATTTCGCCAAGGCCAAGGCGCTGCTGAAGGACGCCGCCCGCGCCTTCAGCCCGAGGGAAGCGGTGGCGCGGGCGCGCTGTGTCGTCGCCGAGGCCGAGATCGCGCTCGTCTCGCGCGACCTCGGCTGGCCGGAGAAGGCCCTGCGATCCGCCCGCGCGACGCTCGCCACGCATGGCGACCGGCTGAACGCCGCCTATGCCGGCAGCCTCGAGGCGCGCCGCCTCATCCTGATCGGCCGGCTCGACGAGGCCGAGCGCCTGCTGGCGGATTTCGATCCGGCGCCGCTGCCGCCCGTGGCGCGCGTCGCGCATGAACTGGCGGCGGCCGGCATTGCCGTGCGCCGCCTCAGGACAAAGGCGGCGCGCTCGGCCTTCGGCCGGGCATCGCTTGCCGCTTACCAAGCCAACATCCCGGCCTTGAGGGCCGAAGTCGAAGCGGCATCCCTGGTGTTGAACACGCCGGTCGGCCGGCTGATTGCGCGCGGCGCGGAGAATGATCTGCTGCTCGATGAGGTCGAGGCATTGCTGGGCTCGGGCGCGCTGGTTATCGATGCCTGCCGCAATGTCGTGCGCGAAGCCGACGCGGTCGTGTCGCTGGCAACCCGGCCGGTGCTGTTTACGCTGGCGCGCACGCTCGCCGAGGCATGGCCGGCGGACGCATCGCGCGAGGAGCTGCTGAGGCGCGCCTTCCGGGCCAGGCATGCCGACGAATCGCATCGTGCGCGGCTCAGGGTCGAGATGGGACGGCTGCGCGCCGAGCTCGGTGAGTTTGCCGAGATCAACGCAACCGCCGCCGGTTTCGCCATCGCGCCGCTGAAGGCCGCCGAGGTCGTCGTGCTTGCGCCGCCGGTCGAGGATGAGCATGGCGCGGTGCTCGCATTCCTGGCCGATGGCGAGGCCTGGTCGAGCTCGGCGCTGGCGATCGCGCTTGGCGCCAGCGCGCGCACCGTGCAGCGGGCGCTGGAGGAGCTTTCGACGGCAAACAAGGTGCAGGCGGTCGGCCGCGGCAGGGCGCGCCGCTGGATGATGCCGCCGGTGACCGGATTCCCGACTGTGTTGTTACTCCCGGGTCCGCTGCCGACCGACTAGTCTGCGGCCATTGTTCGAATGGAGATCGAAAATGAAACGAGCCGCTGCCGAGATCCTGCGTGAATACGGACCGTTCCCCGGCGTCGAGCGCGTCAACGGCGTTACCTATGACGGCGAAAATGTCTGGTTCGCCAGTGGCGACAGGTTGAACGCGCTCGATCCTGACAGCGGCATGATCGTGCGTACGATCGATGTCGCCTCGCATGCCGGTACCGCCTTCGACGGCGAGTATCTCTACCAGATTGCCGAGGATCGCATCCACAAGGTCGACCCGAAGATCGGCAAGGTCGTCGCAACCATTCCCGCCCCCGGGAACGGGGGTGATTCAGGCATGGCCTGGGCCGAAGGCTCGCTCTGGGTCGGTGAATATCGGGCACATAAGATCCATCAGATCGATCCTGAAACGGGCAAGGTGATCCGCACGATCGAATCGAAGCGCGTCGTCACTGGCGTCACCTGGGTCGATGGCGAGCTCTGGCATGCCACCTGGGAGGGCGAGGAGGGCGATCTGGTGCGCGTCGATCCCGACACAGGCGACGTGCTGCAGGAACTGGCGATGCCCTCCGGCGTGTCGGGGCTGGAATCCGATGGCGGCGGCTGCTTCTTCTGCGGTGGCGGAAGCAGCGGCAAGATCAAGGCCGCGCGGCGTCCGGGACATAGAGCAATTCCAGGAAAAGTGTGAGCGGTTTTCCGTCCGGAATTGCGTCAAAACAAAGAGATAGGGCGTTTCGCCGTTTCGGTGAAACGGTGAAACGCACTAGCGCCGGCAAATGACGGACTGGCGGAAGAGGCGGCCCGGTCAGGCCGCTTCGCGCGCCTGCCGCGTCATTGGCTTGCTAGCCTTGGCGGCGTTCGGCCCGTCGACATGCGCCCAGGCCGGCCGCTCGAACAGGAAGGTGCCGAAGCCGATGCGCTTGACGATGAAGTAGAGCACCACCGGGCTGACGACCGAGACGAGCAGCACGGCGAGGCTCAGCATGCCGGTGTCGGTCAGCAGGCCGCTTGCCAGCATGACACCGCGGAAGATCGACATCGGGATGGTGAAGGCAACATAGACGACCAGCGAATGCTCGCCGAGCCAGCGCAGCCATTCCATGGACGCGAATTTCGACAGGAAGCCGCCCGCGACGCAGAGCGCCACCGCGCCGGCGACAGCGAGCGACAGATGCAGCGGCGGCCAGGCTGCAAGGCCCATCTGCATGCCGATCGGCTGCACGGCGTAGCCCGGCGAATAGACGAGCAGGCCGTTGACGATCGCCCAGGCGAGCAGGCCGGCAACGGCGACTGCCGGACGAGCCTGTGTCCATTCGACCAGCCGGAAGATCAGCGGCGCCAGCACAAAGCCGAGATAGAAGAACACGAAATAGGCCGCGAACTGCTCGAGCGCGTAGCTGTCCGGCTTCGGTGCCCACATCTGCAGCACGGCAGCAGCCAAGATGACGATCCAGTGCGGCACGCGAAGCTCGCGCAACAGGCGGATGACGATCCCGAAGACCGCCAGCATGTAGATGAACCACAAGACGCCGTACGGCTCGACGACGGCCATCGCGAGATCGTGCAGCATGCCGGCGGGGTCGCGGCTGAAGATGCCGATCTTCAGCCCGATCGAGATGATCGCCCAAAGCACATAGAAGTAGAGATAGTGGACGACGCGGCGGTCGATATAGCGCCGCCATGGCCGGTCGATCACCTGCGACAGGAACAGGCCCGAGATCAGGAAGAATTCCGGCATGCGGAAGGGCGTCGCGAAGCCGATGACATAATGCAGGAAGCCGACGCCGCCGGTGTATTCGCCGGTGTTGTAGGCCGAATACATCATCACCACCAGGAGGATGGAAAGGCCTTTTGCCGTATCCACCCACGGCATGCGGTTCGGGGAGCTCATGCGCGATCTCGAGGAAATTCAACTGACGCAATTGTAGCGGACGGGCGCATGTCCCGCAGCAACAAGCTTACGATATCGTAAACGGAAACCTTGTTCGGGGCCGGCGTTAACCATCGCCCGGCGCTGGAAATGGGACGGCGACGCCAGTCTCGCGCATCGCTATCGCCACGATCGCACCCGACAGGAAGGTCAGCGCAGCGACTGACCCGATCGCCGCGGCGAAGCCGAAGAAGTCGGCGATCAGGCCTGCCGACAGCGCCCCGATCGCATAGCCGAGGTCGCGCCAAAAGCGGTAGACGCTGAGCGAGCGCGCCCGCCAGGAGGGATGCGATGCGTCCGACACCGCCGCGATCAGGCTCGGATAGACCATCGCAGTGCCGAGGCCGAGCAGCAGGCTGGCCAGCAGCCACCAGCTGAAATCGCGCGTCATGGCGGTGGTGAGAAGCCCCGCCGCCTGCGCCCACATGCCGGCGACGATCAGGCCCTTGCGGCCCCAGCGGTCGCTGAGCGGCCCGGTGGCGACCTGGAAGATGCCCCACACCGCCGGATAGACCGCCTTGAGGATGCCGATCCGCTCGACGCCGAGCCCATTGGCGACGAAGAAGAGCGGAAACAGCCCCCAGCTCATGCCGTCGTTCAGATTGTTCACCAGGCCGGCTTGCGATGCGGCGAACAGGTTGCGGTTCCCGAACGAGGTTAGCATGAAGATCTCGCGAAAGCTCAGCGGCGAAGCTGCTTTCGGATGGTTCGCCAGCTCCAGCCGCACATGCTCGCGCGTGTCGCGCACAAGCAGGATCGACAGCGCCGCACCCAGGATCGCATAGCCGACGCCGAGATAGATCGGCACCGGACGCAGCCCGTAGCGGCTCGCGAGATAACCGGTGAGGAAGGCGGTGACGCCGACCGCGAGGTAGCCGGCGAACTCGTTGAGGCCGACGGCGAGCCCGCGCGATTTCGGCCCGACCAGGTCGACCTTCATGATCACCGTCATCGACCAGGCGAACCCCTGGTTGATGCCGAGCAACGCGTTGGCGGCGACGATCCAGCCCCAGCTTGGCGCCCAGATGATGATGAAGGGCACCGGCACGCCGAACAGCCAGCCCAGGATCAGCACGCGCTTGCGGCCCCATGTGTCGGCGAGCTGGCCGGAGACGAGGTTGGCACAGGCCTTGACCACGCCGAAGCTGACGATGAAGGACACGACCAATGTGGTCGACGCGACGCCGAATTCCTCCGCGCCGATCAGCGGCACCACGGTCCGCTCGATGCCGACCATGCCGCCGACGAAAGCGTTGATCAGCACCAGCAGCGCGAACTGCTTCCAGTTGGCCTTGAGGCCGAGCGCGACGGCGGGCGCCGCTGCGCTCAAGGTTTCGCCCCGGCGTTGACGGCCCGGTTCCGTGCGGCCCCCGGCGGCGGGGGAGGGATATCGGCGGTCATGGCGGCGACGAACTCACCCTCGTCCTCGATGCGGAAGGCCTTGTTGAAGCGTCGCTCGAAGCCGATGGTCGACGTCGGCTTGCCGCTCAGCGAACGGCCGCAGACAGAACCGGAATAGGCGCCGGGCAGCACCTCGATAAAGTCGGGCAATCCCTTCAGCCGGCGCACGCTGGCGAAGAGCGCGCGGGCGCCGTCCTCGGCGCTGGAAGCAAGCTCGGTGCGGCCGAGATCGCCGACCATCAGCGTGTGTCCGGTGAGCACGAACCAGGGTTCGGTCGATCGCGTCCGGTCGGTGACGAGAAGGCTCAGATGCTCCGGCGTGTGGCCCGGCGTGTGCATCACCGTTGCCGTGACATTGCCGAGCTCCAGCACCTCGCCGTCCTTCGCGCGCCGGAACGGGAAGCCGGCTTCGGCGCCTTCGAACAGCACGTATTCGGCGCCGGTCGCCTCGGCAAGCGCCCGGCCGGCCGAGATGTGGTCGGCATGGATATGCGTGTCGACGACATAGAGGATGCGCATGCCGGTCGCGCGTGCCGCCTCGACATAGGGCACGATGTCGCCGACCGGATCGACGACAGCCCCGGAAGCCTTGCCGCCGCAGCCGAACAGGTAGGAGGCGGCAACCGGGTCGGTATGCAGGAACTGCCTGAGAATCATTGCGTTTCCTCCAAACGGACAGCCGTCCCGGGCGAAGCAGCCAAGCTTGACAGCAAGCCAAAACTATCATTCAATTATTCCATTGAATGACGATGCGTCGCTGAAAGGCCGATGTCAATCCGCAATCCGAAGCAGGCGCTCTACGAACAGTTCGCGATCGTCGCGAAGGCGCTCGGCCATCCTTTGCGCCTGGAGATGATCGAGCATCTGGCGCAAGGATCGCGCAGCGTCGAGGCGCTCGCGGCGAAACTCGGCCAGCCGGTCGCCAACATCTCCCAGCATCTTCAGGCGCTGCGCCGCGGCGGCATCGTCTCGGCCGAACGCGACGGCAAGTTCGTGCATTATTCGCTCGCCGATGCGAGCGTGCTGTCGGCCTTCGCCGCCATTCGCGGCGTCGCTGAACGGCAGCTTGCCGAAGTCGACCGCATCGTGCGCGGCTATTTCGACGCGCGCGACGACATGCGGCCGGTCGGGCGCGAGGAACTGCAGGCACTCATGCGCGACGGACTGGTGACGCTGATTGACGTTCGTCCGGCCGATGAGTTCGCGCTTGGCCACGTGCCGGGCGCGATCAATGTGCCGCTCCGCGAAATCAACGCGTGGTCCGGCAGCGCCGATGCCGGCAAGCAGATCGTCGCCTATTGCCGCGGTCCGTGGTGCGTGATGTCCTTCGAGGCTGTCGCTGCGTTGCGCTCGCTCGGGCTCGCGGCGCGCCGCCTCGAGGAAGGCATGCCAGAATGGAGAGCTGCGGGCTTGCCGGTCGAAGCGGCCGCCTGACTGCGGGCAATGATGCCGAGCACTAAAGCATGTCTCCCGAAAGTGGTCCCGGTTTCGGGGCAAAGACATGCTTAAGATCAAGGACTTAAAGCAGATTGCGTGAATCCTTTTTCACGCGACCTGCTTTAGCGCGAACTGCTTCCAGTTGGCCTTGAGGCCGAGCGCGACGGCGGTGGCGTTCACGCGGGAAAACCGGCCTTTATGAAGCCTGAAGTGAAAAGCTCCAGAGCGACCGGGTCGGCGAACGGGAGACATGAAATCAGCCGAACAGTTACGTCGTGTTTCCTTGTCAGCGCTTCCTCGACTTCAGCGCGCGCCTTCTCCATCTCACCCAAATGTGCGTATGTCGCTGCGAGGAAGGCGTGAATGAAGAAATGGTCGCCGGCCCTCCGATACGAACCGACGGCTTCCGAGTACCTTCCAAGCAGGAAGAGCGAGCTGCCCTTCACCTCCCAGAACCATATCGGAGGTAACGGGTCGCGCAGGAGCGCGCTTTCGAGCACGCGGAGCGCGGTCTCGGCTTGACCACCATAGTTGAGCCAGCTTGCGTAATCGCCTGCTATGTTCACGTCCAGCGGGTTCAACGAGCGTGCCTGCTCGAAATGCATTCCCGCATCGCTATGCTGGCGCATGTGCGTAAGCACCAGCCCCATGCTCTGGTGACAGACGCCATCGCTCCTGTCGAGGGCGAGCGCCGTTCGCGCCGAGTTCCAGGCCTTCTGCAGTGTCCTCGGATCGTTGTCATACCAGAATCTGCCAACGAGGGCCTGTGCGAGGAAGGCGTGGCCCTGAGCGAATGTCGAATCGAGCTCGACACATCGAACGAACAGGGACTCGGACTCGTCCATTTCATATTGATGGAAGAGCGCGCGCCCCTGCAGATAGTAGTCGTATGCATCCCAATCGGCCGGAGGCTTGCGTCTGGAGCGGCTCGCTGTATCGGCCTCAGCCTGGCCCTCGACCATCGAGGCGATGAGAGCGGCAACCTCGTCTTGCAATGCGAAGATGTCGTTGAGGGCCCGATCGTACCGTTGGGCCCACAGGTGGGCGCCGGTGGCGGCGTCAATCAATTGCGTGGTGATGCGAATGCGGTCGCCGAGCTTTCGTACGCTGCCTTCGACCAGGTATCGGACCCCGAGTTTGCGATGGACTTCGGCAATGTCCAATGCCGGATCGCGAAACTGAAAGGACGAATTGCGCCCAATGACGAGGAGGGAGCGAAACCTGGCCAGCTCCGTGATTATATCCTCGGTTATGCCGTCACTGAGATACTGCTGGTCGTGATCGCCGCCCAGATTGGCAAAAGGCAGCACCGCGATCGAGGGCTTGCCGGACGATGGTATCGGTTTGGAGGATGCGCTCGCCACCGGCTCGACAGTCCCGGTGAAGCGGTAGCCGACGCGAGGCACGGTGGCGATCCACTCACCGCCATTGTCAGCCGGACCGAGAGCCTTTCTCAGTGTCGCGATCTGGACGGTAAGGTTGCCTTCCTCGACGGCGGTGCCCGGCCAGGCAGCGTCCATCAGCTCGGCCTTGGTCACGATCTCGCCGGGCCGTGCCGCAAGCGCGGCAAGGAGCGTCAGCCCACGATGCCCGACAGCGATCGGGGTCCGCTCTTTCAGGAGCGTCCCGATGTCGGGATCGAGTACGAACGGACCAAAGGCGATGCGAGTCCCCTGCATGGGGGGATATTAGCCGTTTCGGAGTTTCCGGAACAGTTTCGGCACTGCGGCTACGGAGCGCCAATTGCGAGCTCAAGCAGATCTACGACCGGCCCGGCGCCGGTTCTTTCGGAAGCGGCTGGATCAATGTCCGTGCCGCAGCCTTCCCTGCCGCGAGGATGCGGTCCGACAATTCGGATCCTTCCATGGCGCGGGCAAGTTGAAGAGCGCCGATGAGGGTCGAAAAGACGCCCAGCGCAACGGCCTCCGGATCTTCGGTCGGCGGCAGAGCTTCAGCTAGCTGTCGCATCAAGGATTGGACGCGCTCGGCATAAACAGCCCGCGTTTCAGCCGGCTGCCGTGCAATCTCCGGCAACAGCGCGGCAGAAGCGCAGCCCTTGCCAGGATTGTCCCGGTGCTCAGCCGATAGATAGGCATCTATGGCCAATTCCAGGCCGCCAGCGGCCAATGCTTCCTGCAATTGGTGCGACTGCGCTTCCAAGGCCGCCGCCACGCTCTCACGCACGAGCTCGGCCTTGGATTGAAAATGCGGGTAGAAGGCCCCGTTCGTGAGCCCCGCGTCGCTCATGATGGCGGCAAGGCCCGACGCCGCGATCCCGTCCGACCGGAAACGGTCGGCGGCGACCTCCATGATCCGGCCGCGTGAAGCATCCTTCCGGCCCTTTTCGTAGCGCATGGCAGCCATCCCTTTCTGTTATTGCATTATGAGCATAATGTGATATTATGATTGTAATTCAACTGACACGAAAATGCTAGCCCCCGTGATTTTGGAGAACGAAATGAATGCGAATTCCGGAAAAACTGCAATCGTGACCGGAGCTTCCTCGGGTATCGGCCGGGCCAGCGCCGAGGCCTTGGCGCGCGCGGGGTTTACCGTCTTCGGGACAAGCCGCCGCAAGGCCGGCAATGGCCCGGAAGGGGTGACAATGCTGGCATGCGACGTGACCGACGGCGAGGCCGTTGCCGCGCTCGTTTCGACGGTGCTGTCGCAGACCGGCCGGATCGACCTCCTGGTCAACAATGCGGGTGTCGGCCTGCTTGGAGGCGCCGAGGAATTCTCGGTTCCACAGGTGCAGGCCCTGTTCGACGTCAATCTGTTCGGTGTCATCCGCATGACCAATGCGGTGTTGCCGTCGATGCGGCGGCTCGGCCAAGGGCGCATCGTCAACGTCGGCTCGGTGCTGGGACTCGTGCCGGCACCGTATTCGGCGCATTATTCGGCGGTCAAGCACGCGCTCGAAGGCTATTCGGAATCGCTCGACCACGAGGTTCGTGCCTTCAATGTCCGTGTCTCGGTGGTCGAACCGGCATTCGTGCGCACAGTCTTCGACCAGAACGGTATCCGGCCGGTCTCCCTGCTGAAGGAATACGACCGGGCTAGAGCCGGGCTCGAAGCGCTCCTTCGCGATGTGATGCCTGTGGCCGATCGGCCGGAAGTGGTGGCCGAGGTGATCGTCAAGGCGGCGACCGCTGCTCGTCCGCGGCGGCGCTACACCGCCGGCAAGGCAGCGCGCCAGGTCAGCCTGCTGCGCCGCTTCGCCCCCGCGGATATATTCGACAAAAGCCTGCGCAAACAATTCCGCCTTCCGGTCTGAACGCAACGCGGCAAAGGATTTCGCGCGCAGGCGACTGGCAAGCAAGGCCTTCCGCTGTGCCCGCCACCTTCCGAACCAACTGTTTCAAGAAACACGTTTCAGAAAGTCACTGCAATGAAAGCATTTGTCGTCAATCGCTATAACAAGAAGGGCATTCTGCGGTTGGCTGAGATGCCGGCACCGAACGTCGGGGATAGCGATGTCCTGGTCGAGGTCCACGCCGCGGGGGTGAACCTCCTGGACTCCGATCTCAGAACCGGAAAGTTCAAGCTCATCCTGCCCTATCGCCGGCCCTTCATCCTCGGCCACGACATGGCTGGGACGGTTGTCCGCGTGGGATCGAAAGTCCGTAAGTTCAAGCCCGGCGACGATGTCTACGCGCGGCCGCGAGATGGCCGGATTGGCACATTCGCCGAGTTCATTGCCCTGGATGAAGCCGACGTGGCTTTGAAGCCCAAGAACCTCGGCATGGAGGAGGCAGCCTCAATCCCCTTGGTCGGCCTTACCGCCTGGCAGGTGCTCGTCGAAAGGGCGAATCTGAAGAAAGGACAGAAGGTCTTCATCCAGGCCGGCTCAGGCGGCGTTGGCACATTCGCCATCCAACTGGCAAAGCACCTCGGCGCGGCCGTTGCGACGACCGCCGGCGCGGCGAGTGCCGATTTGGTCAAGGGGCTCGGCGCGGACGTGGTTGTCGACTACAGGAAAGACGACTTCGAGAAAGTCTTGTCGGGCTACGATGTCGTCCTGAACAGCCAGGACGCCAAGACGCTCGAAAAATCCCTGAACGTGCTGAAACCGGGCGGCAAGCTCATTTCCATCTCCGGCCCGCCGGATCCTGAATTTGCGCGGGCGAAGGGACTGAACCTGGTCCTGACGTTGTTAACGCGGCTGTTAAGCCGGGGTATTCGGGCCAAGGCCAGGCGCCATGGCGTGAGTTTTTCGTTTCTTTTCATGGCGGCGCAGGGTGATCAACTGACCAAGATCACTGCCCTCATCGAATCCGGGGCGATCCGCCCGGTTGTCGATCGGGTTTTTCCATTCGAGGCGGCCAACGAGGCTCTGGCCTATGTCGGAACAGGGCGCGCCAAGGGCAAGGTTGTGATCAAGGTCAGGTAGCACCCTGCCGTTTTTGCGAGCCGGCACTCAGGACAGGGCAAGGCAAGGCACGCCAATGGGGCGGCACGCCTGTCCTCAGAAGCCGCGGCAATTTGGCTGACGTAAGCTCTCAGTCCTTGGCGCGCTCGACATACGAGCCGTCGGCGGTCATCACCACGATGCGCGTGCCGGCGGAGATGTGCGGCGGCACGGTTGTGCGCACGCCGTTGGAGAGCACGGCCGGCTTGTAGGAGGAGGACGCCGTCTGGCCCTTGGTGACCGGCTCGGTATCGACCACCTCGAAGGTGGCGCGCTGCGGCAGCACCAGCGAGATCGGCACGCCGTTGAACTGCGCGAGCTGCACGGCCATGCCCTCCTGCAGATAGGGCGCGAAGTCGCCGACCACGCCTTCCGAGGCCACGACCTGGTCGTAGCTTTCCGGGTTCATGAAGTGGAAACCTTCGCCATCGGAGTAGAGGAAGGTGTGTTCGCGTTCCTCGACATAGGCGCGCTCGACCATTTCGGTCGTGCGGTAGCGTTCCGACACCTTCACCCCGTCGCCGATGCGGCGCATGTCGAGCTGGGTTACCGGCGTACCCTTGCCAGGGTGGATGTTTTCGGCAAAGAGGATGACATAGAGCTTGCCGTCCTTATCGACGACGTTGCCTTTGCGTAAGGAGCTGGCGATGACCTTGACCACGATATTCGATCCCGTTCGAGTTTTTCGGCCTGCGAGCGTCGATTTCCGCGAAGCGGCGACGGCGGCCATCGCGTGCGCCCTAGCGCATCTTGCGCCGAACCGCCAGCCTTCCGCTCGATTTTCCTGCCCATGACCGCCGCTTCGCCCTGGTGGACGCCTGATATCCATGCCGATCGCCGGCCGCGCCTGATGGCGCGCAATGCCATCGCCGCAGCATTGCGCGGCTGGTTCTCGACACGCGATTTCATCGAGGTGACGACCTCGGCGCTGCAGGTTTCGCCGGGCAACGAGGCGCATCTCGCCGCCTTCGCCACCGAGGCGATCGGGCCCGACGCATCGCGCCGGCCGCTCTATCTCCACACCTCGCCGGAATTCGCCTGCAAGAAGCTGCTTGCCGCCGGCGAGGAGCGCATCTTCAGCCTCGGCCCTGTCTGGCGCAACCGCGAGCGCGGGCCGCTGCACCATCCCGAGTTCACCATGCTCGAATGGTACCGCGTCGGCGATACGGTTGAGCGCCTGATGGACGACTGCGCCGAATTCCTGGCGCTCGCGGCGGAAAGGGCCGGCACAAAGCGCTTCCGTTTCCGTGGCCGCGAGGCCGACCCTTTCGCCGAGCCGGAGCGGCTGAGCGTGGCGGAGGCTTTCAAGCGCCATGCGGGCATCGACCTGCTGGCGACCGTGTCAGTCGACGGCAGAACTGACCGCGACGCGCTTCACGAAGCGCTGGTCCATGCCGGACTGCGCACCGCGCCCGACGACAACTGGGCCGACCTGTTCAGCCGGGTGATGGTCGAAAAGATCGAGCCGGCGCTGGGGCAGGGGCGGGCCACCATCCTTTACGGCTATCCGATTTCGGAAGCGGCACTCGCCCGGCCGAGTGCCGAGGATCCGCGCGTCGCCGAGCGCTTCGAGCTCTATTGCTGCGGCGTCGAGCTTGCCAACGCTTTCGGCGAGCTGACCGACGCGGCCGAACAGCGCCGCCGCTTTGTCGCCGAGATGGACGAGAAAGAACGCGTCTATGGCGAGCGTTATCCGCTGGACGAGGATTTCCTCGCCGCTCTGGCCCTCATGCCGCAAGCCAGCGGCTCGGCCCTCGGCTTCGACCGGCTGGTGATGCTGGCGACCGGGGCAAACAGGATCGAGGACGTGATCTGGGCGCCGGTGGCCGAGTAGCACGCCCTTCTCGGCCCTGGGGTAAAGCATCCGACACGAACCACGGCGATTGCCTTGAGATTGCCGCATCCGCCATTGCACAAGCGTCGGTGGAACAATAGATGGTGCGGACGCATCCATGATGGTGCCATGGCGTCCATGATGGTGCGGCACCATCATAGCCGGCAGGGTTCCTCCTGACGGACTGCGTGAACAAACAGGAACAACCGCATGACCGATAAGCTCGACGCAGCGAAATTGACCGATCGCGTCGCGGCGCTCGTCGAGGCGGCCAGGCGCGCCGGCGCCGACGCGGCCGACGCGGTCGTGGTGCGCGGCCGCTCCGCCGGCGTGTCGGTTCGGCTGGGCAAGGTCGAGGGCACCGAATCGTCGGAGAGCGAGGATGTGTCGCTGCGCGTCTTCGTCGGCCAGCGTGTGGCGAGCGTTTCGGCCACCGCCGCATCCGACCCCAAGGCGCTTGCCGAGCGTGCCGTGGCCATGGCCAGGGTTTCGCCCGAGGATCCGTTCCAGGGCCTCGCCGATCCCGCGCTGCTTGCCCGCAATCTGCGCGATCTCGATCTCTTCGACCCGACGGAGGTATCGGCGGACCAGCTGAAGGAAGCGGCACTTGCGGCCGAAGCGGCCGCATTGGCGGTCAAGGGCGTGACCAATTCCGCGGGCAGCAGCGCCGGCGCCGGCCTGGGCGGCATGGTTCTCGCCACTTCGCATGGCTTTGTCGGCCAGTATGTCGGCTCGCGTTTCTCGCGCTCGACCAGCGTCATCGCGGGTGAGGGAACCGCGATGGAGCGTGACTACGAATTCTCCTCGCGCCAGCACTTCGCCGACCTCGACGCGCCGGAAGAGATCGGCCGCAAGGCGGGCGAACGCGCGGTGCGCCGCCTCGGCGCCCGCAAGGCGGCGACCGGCCCGGTCGACGTGGTGTTCGATCCGCGCGTCGCGCGCGGCATAGCCGGCCATCTGGCCGGCGCCATCAACGGCGCCGCGGTCGCCCGCAAGACCAGCTTCCTGCGCGACATGATGGGCAGAGAGGTGGCGTCGGCCGCGATCACCGTCACAGACGAGCCTTTGCGGCGGCGCGGCCAGGCCTCGCGCCCCTTCGATGGCGAGGGCGTCGAGGGCGAGAAGCTGCTGATGGTCGAGAAGGGCGTCTTGAACCACTGGTTCCTGTCGACCTCTGCCGCGCGCGAGCTCGGCCTCGTCACCAATGGGCGCGGCTCGCGCAGCGGCTCGTCGGTTTCGCCGTCCTCGACCAACCTTGCCATCGAGCCGGGCGGGCGTTCGCCGGAAGATCTGATCGCGTCGTTGAAGAGCGGCTTCTATGTCACCGAGGTCTTCGGCCAGGGCGTCGACATGGTGACCGGCGAATACAGCCGAGGCGCCTCCGGCTACTGGATCGAGAACGGCGCGCTGGCCTACCCGGTGGCCGAGGTGACGATCGCCTCGAACCTGAAGACCATGTTCCTCAACATGGTGCCGGCGAACGATCTCGACCGCAATTTCGGCACGGCGGCGCCGACGCTCCTGATCGAAGGGATGACCCTTGCCGGCGCTTGACCAATTGACCTCGAGCGAGGCCCGCGAAGACCTCGCTTTGCTGCGCGATGCCGCTCGCGAGGCCGGCGCCATCGCCATGCGCTATTTCGGCAACAACCCGCAGGTGTGGATGAAAGGCGGCACCTCGCCGGTGAGCGAGGCCGACCATGCGGCTGACGCCTATCTGCGCGAGACCTTGCTTCGGGCGCGTCCGGATTATGGCTGGCTGTCGGAGGAGACCGCCGACGACCATGCCAGGCTGTCGGCCCGCCGCACCTTCGTCGTCGACCCGATCGACGGCACGCGCGGCTTTCTCGATGGCCTGCATTCCTGGTGCGTCAGCGTAGCCGTGGTCGAGGCCGGGCGCTCGCTCGCGGGCGTGCTCGAATGCCCGGCCAAACGCGAGACCTATTGGGCGCTGCCGGGTGAGGGCGCCTATCTCAACGACAGGCGCATCCATGTCCGTCCGCTTGGGCAGGACGTCGATATCGGCGGACCCAAGCCGCTGGTCGACTTGATGCCGCAGGCCTGGCAGGGAAGGCTGCGGCGCACGGCCTACATTCCTTCGCTTGCCTATCGGCTGGCGATGATCGCCGCGGGCAAACTCGACGCGACCTTCGTCAAGCCGAGCGCGCATGACTGGGACATCGCAGCTGCCGATCTCATCCTCACCGAGGCCGGCGGCGCATTGATAGACCGCACCGGCAAGCCGCCGCGCTACGCCGGCGAGGTGATCAATCATGGCGCGCTCGCGGCCGGCAGCGGCGAATTGCTCGGCGTGCTTGCCGGGGTCATTGCCGGGCTTGACGAAGGGTGAGGCGGTCGGCGGTTCCAATACCGGCAGCTTTGGTCTAAAACCTGTCACGAATTCATAAGCATGCGAAGGATCGGCATGGCCGTGGAAGACGGAAAGAAGCAGCTTTTGCACCTGGTTTTCGGCGGCGAGCTGAAAAAGCTGGGTGGAACCGAGTTCCGCGATCTCGAAACCCTCGACATTGTCGGCATCTATCCCGACTATCAGACCGCGCTTGGCGCCTGGAAAGCCAAGGCGCAGGCCAGTGTCGACAATGCCCATATGCGTTATTTCGTTGTTCATCTGCACCGTCTGCTCGATCCAGAATCGAAGGTCGGCGGTTGACGTCGATGGAGCATGAAGCGGTGAAAGGGGCGACTGGGCGGCGCGCCGCCAGGCGCGGCGGAACGCGCACGCTGTGGCGGCGCATCCGTGAGCCGTTGGCGCAGTCGAGTTTCGTCAAGAACTTCATCGCCAACCTGTTCGCCTGGTTCGTGCGGCTGATTCGCGTCACCAGCCCGCTCGTCGAAGGCTCGACCCAGGTAGCCGGCGGCGCTTACGCGCATCTCGAGCCCGGCATCATAGCGCTCTGGCACGGCCAGCATCTTCTGACCCCAGCCTATTATCCCAAGGGCCGGCAGCTGGTCGCCATGGTCTCGCGCAGCGCCGACGCCGAGCTCCAGGCGCTGATGATCGAGAAATTCGGTATCGAGGCGGTGCGCGGCTCCGGCGGTCGCAACAGTTCGAGGCATCTCGACAAAGGCGGCGCCAAGGCCTTGATCGCGCTCAAGAAGTCGCTCGTCGCGGGCAAGAACGTCGCCATGATCGCCGACATTCCGAACGGCACGCCGCGCGACGCCGGGCTTGGCATCGTTCTCCTGGCAAGACTTTCCGGCCGGCCGATCCTGCCCTCGGCCATCGCCACCAGCCGCCGCAAGGTGCTGGAGAAGAGCTGGGACAAGACCACCATCAACCTGCCTTTCGGCCGCTCCGCGGTTATAGTGGGGCCGCCGGTCTTCGTACCGGCCGATGCCGACGATGCCGAGATGGAGCGCAAGCGCCAGGAGGTCACTGCCTCCCTAAATGCGGCAACGGCCGAGGCCTATCGCCTCGTGGATAGCGGCAAATGAGCGAGCGTTGGGCGCGCGTGGCCCTGACCGCCTACCGCTATGCCGGGGCGGCCGCCTATCCGCTGATCGGACCCTATGTCGCCTGGCGCGCCTCGCGCGGCAAGGAGGACCGCGTCCGCCGGCGCGAGCGCTATGGCGTAGCCGGCCGTCCCCGTCCGGAAGGGCCGGTGATCTGGATCCATGCCGCAAGCGTGGGCGAGACGATCGCGGTGGTGCCGCTGGTCGAGAGCATCCTCGACTATGGCGTCAACATCGTCCTGACCACCGGCACCGTGACCTCGGCCAAGGTCGCCGAAGAGCGCCTCGGCAGCCGCATCATCCACCAATATGTGCCGCTTGATCTGAAACCCGCGGTGAGCCGCTTCCTCGATCACTGGCGGCCGGAACTGGCGATCATCGCCGAATCGGAAATCTGGCCGATGACCATCCTGGAACTTGGCGCCCGCAACGTGCCGCAGGTTCTGGTCAATGGCCGGCTGTCCGACCGCTCCTTCACCTCGTGGAAGAAGCGCGCCGGCGTCGCCGAGGCGCTGTTTGAGAACCTCGCCCACGTCATCGCCCAGTCGGATACCGACGGCGAGCGGTTTCGCGCGCTCGGCGCCCGGCCGGTTACCGTATCCGGCAACCTCAAGGTCGACACCAACCCGCCGCCGGTCGACGAGCGGGCTTTGGCCACCCTGCAGCGCCAGATCGGCGATCGTCCGACCTGGGCGGCGATCTCGACCCATGACGGCGAGGAGGTCGTGGCCGCCGAGGTCCATGCCAGCCTGCACAGGCGCCATCACGGGCTCCTGACCATCATCGTGCCGCGTCACCCCGACCGCGCGGATGCGCTTGCCGCGCAGATTTCCGGCATGGGCCTGACGGTGGCAAGGCGCAGCAAGGCCGACCGCATCTCGCCCGACACCGATATCCTGCTGGGCGATACGATCGGCGAAATGGGCCTTTACCTGAGGCTGACCGAGATCGCTTTCGTCGGCCGCTCGCTGACCTCGGAAGGCGGCCAGAACCCGCTCGAGCCGGCGATGCTCGAAACCGCCGTGCTTGCCGGCCGCAACGTGCAGAATTTCCGCGAGGCCTATCAGCGCTTGCTCGACAGCGGCGGCGCCAAGCTGGTGCGCGACCGCGACATGCTGGCCGGCGCCGTCAATTTCCTTTTGACCAACGAAGCGGCACGCCACGAAATGATGGCGGCGGGTGCCGCCACCGTCGACGAGATGCGCGGCGCGCTTGCCCGCACGCTGAAATCGCTGGAGCCCTATATCCAGCCGCTGGTCGTCAAGGCGCGCCTGAAAGGCGCAAACGGGCGCTAAAGCAATTCCAGGAAAAGTGTGTAACGGTTTTTCCGTCCGGAATTGCGTAAAACAAGGGGTAGAGCGCATGATCCCAAAAATCGGGACCGGTTTTTGGAAAAGCTCATGCGCGAAGCCGAGGCGCATAGGGCCGGCGCGATGACCAGCGAAGCGCCACCCTTCTGGTGGGAAAAGCCGGACTGGCGCGTGCTCGCGCTGTCGCCGGCTTCGGCGGTCTACGGCCTGGTGGCGGGCCGCCGCATGCGCCACGCTCCGCGCGAGAAGGTCGCAGCACCCGTGCTGTGCGTCGGCAACCTCACCGTTGGCGGCAGCGGCAAGACGCCGGTCGCCATCGCTTTGGCCAAGCAAGCCAGGCGCATGCAGCTTACCCCAGGCTTCCTGTCGCGCGGCCATGGCGGTTCGTTCGCCAAGCCGCATGTCGTCGACGCGCATCACGACGCCGCCAAGCATGTCGGCGACGAGCCGCTGCTGCTCGCCGAACACGCGCCTGTCGCGGTGACGGCCAACCGCGCCGCCGGCGCGAAGCTGCTCATCGAGGGACATGGCTGCGACTTCCTGATCATGGATGATGGCTTTCAGTCGGCGCACATCCACATCGATTACGCGCTGGTCGTGGTCGACGCCCGCTTCGGTGTCGGCAACGGCCGCGTCATTCCGGGGGGGCCGCTCCGCGCCAAGGTCGTCGACCAGCTGGTCTTCACCAGCGGCTTGCTGAAGATGGGCGAGGGGGCCGCCGCCGACGGCGTCGTGCGCCAGGCCGCGCGCGCCGGACGGCCGATCTTCCTGGCGCATGTCGAGCCGGCCGACCCGTCACGCTTCGCCGGCCGCCGCTTCCTGGCCTTCGCCGGCATCGGCCATCCGGAGAAATTCTTCGACACGGTGCGCGGCGCGGGCGGCGAAGTCGCGCTTTCGCGCGCTTTTCCGGACCATCATTTTTACGCCCAGGACGAGCTCGCCGACCTCCTGGTGCTCGCCCGGCAGGAGGGACTGCGCCTCGTCACCACGGCAAAGGACGCCGCGCGGCTGCGCCATGGCGAGACGCCCGCCGGTTTTCTCGACCAACTGGACGTGCTCGATATCGAGGCGGTGTTCGAGCTCGATCATGTGCCCGAGCGCATAATCGACGAGACGCTCGACGCCTGGCGCCAGCGCAAGATGCGGGGTTGAGCGGCGCCCGCCGTCAATTGCCGTTGATCAGCCGGCGGAAGTAGCGAACCGTTTCGCCAAGCCCATCCTCGAGGGCGACGCGAGGGGACCAGTCCAGCGTCGATCGCGCCAGATCTATGTCGGGTTGGCGCTGTTGGGGATCGTCTTGCGGCAGGGGCTTGAACTCGATCTTGGACTTGCCGCCGACAATGCCCAGCACAAGTTCGGCCAGTTCCAGGATCGTGACTTCCGACGGGTTTCCAACATTGAGCGGGCCTACGAAATCGTCGGGCGTAGCCATCATCCGAACCATCGCGTCGACGAGGTCGTCGACGTAGCAGAAGCTGCGCGTGTGGCTTCCGTCGCCGTAGATGGTTATGGGGTCGTTCCGCAGGGCCTGGACGATGAAATTGCTGACCACGCGTCCATCCGACGGATGCATGCGAGGCCCGTATGTATTGAATATGCGCAGCACCTTGATGGGTAATTTCGACTGGCGCCAGTAGTCGAAGAACAGCGCCTCGGCGCATCTCTTGCCTTCGTCGTAGCAGCTGCGCGGTCCGATCGGATTGACGTGGCCCCAATAGGCCTCGGTCTGAGGATGGACTTGCGGATCGCCATAGACCTCGGATGTCGATGCCTGAAGGATTCTGGCTCCGGAAGCGCATGCGAGATCGAGCATGTTGATCGCTCCATAGACGCAGGTCCTGGTCGTCTCGATCGGAATGCGCTGATAGTGGACGGGCGAGGCCGGGCAGGCGAGATTGAAGATCTCATCCGTTTCGACTTCGAGGGGCACGGTAATGTCGTGTCTCAGAAGCTCGAAATTTGGATTGCCCAGAAGGTGACGGATGTTTTCTTCCGAGCCGGTGTAAAAATTGTCGGCGCATATTACCTGCCGGTCTTTTGCCAGCAACAGGTCGCATAGATGCGAACCGATGAAGCCGGCGCCGCCGGTCACAAGAGCCTTCACGATAACCCCCGTACCCATCGCCCTTTGGTGTCTATAGCCCCGGAAGCGCGAAAGTGTCAGCACTGAAATGACGGCCTAGGGCCATCAGCCGGGAAGGGAAGGGTGGCCGCTTCTAACCCGCGCGGCGCATCGCCTTCAGGATCGCCTCGTCGCGCTCGACGTTAAGCTTGCTTTCGAAGTCGAAATGCCAATCCCTGTCGCGCAGCGCTGAAGTCGAAGCGTCGCCGCGCCGGATTTTCTGGTCGAGGTCGGCAAGCGATCGCGACCAATAGTGATTGATCCTCAAGATATCGAGCTTGGGGGGCATGCCGGGCACGATGGTCCGTCGATGGGTATCGAGCCCTTCACCGGACAGGAATTTCGACAGATGGACGCCAACCTTGTAGACCATGCGAGGGTTGACGATTGTCTTGGCCGTCGTGATGTCCGGCCCGGCTCGCATCGTGTAGGCTTCGACCACCGGACTTTCCGGCCTTTCGACATGGCCGGAGGAGCCGTAAAACGCCTGCCAGACACAGACGCCCGGCAGGTCGCGATAAGCGTTAAGGACGGAGCGCACGTCACGCCCGTCGGGCGCGAAAAGAAACTCGTCGATATCGAACAGCCCGATCCACAATGCTTCATGCCAGTGCCTGCGGATACAATCCTTGTAGGCCGACAACTGCCCTACCGGCCGCGGCCAGTCGACCAGCGTAACCAGCCCTTCCTGGATGAACGGGTCCAATACGGCTTTGAAGTCGTCGGTCGAGAAGTTGTTGTACAGATAGAAATGCTCAAATCCCACGCTCTGATGGAACCTGATCCATTCGGCCAGGAACGGCGCTTCCTCACGGAAGATGGCGCAGGCCGTCAGCTTGAACCGTGGGGCTTTCGATACCGCCCGATCGCGCAATCTCGCGCGCATGATTAGTGGCATGCGAACGGCAGTCTTGAGAGAATTCTTTAGGTTTTTCAATGCAATACCCTAAGCGCGGTCGAAATTGATGGCCACGGCGCCATGGGTTCGCATGGCCTATCCCCGCTTGCGCAATTCCGGGTGCATCTCGATCTCGCGGGCAAGCGAGACAGCCGCGTTCACGTAGGGCTCCTGCCGGGCGACGCTCCAATATTTGAGCTCGTCGAGGGGAATGTTCTCGCCCGTCACCGCGCAGCGCACGAAAGAGCCGGGACTGGTGACCTGGAAGTCGCCGTCGAGATAGCGGATCCGGGCTTCCCTGCCGCCCGGGCCTTCGAAACGATTCATCATGGAAGGACGCTTGAGTTCATCGGGTTTCAATCGCCACAAATCGCAAGCAACGTCAAGCTTGACGCAATGCTCATGCAGTATGGCTGAGCGGCAAAATGCTTTCCGGAAACCGGCATGGACATCACCTCGACCCGCCTGAACACGCTGATCAATGAGGCGCTCACGCCGCAGGCGGTGACGTCGCCGAAGGCCGATCCGGCGACGACGGCTTTGATCAAGGCGCTGGTCCAGCCGCCGGCGCCGACGACGGGGCAAGCGGCGCAAATCGCGGCCCAGTCGCTGCAAAGCGCGCAGCCGCGCCAGGCCGCTCAGGCATCGCAACGCCTGTCGTCCTCCGAGGTCGAGGACGCCTACCGGGCCATCATGGAGCCCGATGCCGCCACCGACGATGCGCCGGCAAGACCCTCGACGGCCAGGGCGGCGACGGATACCGATCAGGCTCCGCGCGGCTTCGTCCCACCACCGGCAGCGGTTGCCGACAATACGTCCAGGCCCGTGGCTGCGCCGGCATTGTCCACATTTTCGCCGACCGCCGCTTCCGCTTCGGCGCTGGTCGCGGCCAACGCCAACGCGCCTCAGCCGCGCGGCGCCGCAGTCCGTCCGGCTGGACACGCTCCGCGATCGGAATCCGCGCCGATATCCCTTTGGACGATCTCGGTCGTCACCGCCGTCGTCTCGGCGGTGACCGCAACGATCATGGTGCTGTTGCTTCGCTGATCCCGCTCAGACGTCGTCCTGAAGGAAAGCTTCGAGCTTTTCCGGAGCAAGCGCTGCCTGTTCGGCAATGCGCCTGGCAAGGTCCGCCGCCGCCGCGCGCGGCCGGCCGACCGGGCGGTCCATCCAGTAAGACACCGGGTTGAGCGCAACGCGCTCATCGACGGCGACGATACGGCCGGATTGGAGCTGGTCTGCGGTCAGCGGCGGTCGTGCCAGCGCAATGCCCAGCCCGTGCGCCGCAGCATCCAGCACCAGATTATAGTCTTCGAAACGCCTGTCCTGCGGGCGTGGGCGATAGTCTACGTCCTGCGCCGCGAACCAGGCGCGCCAGGCGGAAGCGTCGGAATCGTTGATCAGCGGGAATTTCAGCAGTCGCGCAGGGTCGCCTCGTCCGATCTCCTTCGCCAGCTCCGGCGAGGCGATCGGGAAAACATGCTCCTCGAAAAGCTGCACCGAGACGCGGCCCGGAATGCGGCCGCGTCCGCAGCGCACCGACAGGTCGATGCCTTCGTCGGCGAGGTCGGCCTGGCGGTTGTCGACGTCGAGCACGATACGCAGCTTGGTCGGATGGTTCTCCAATTCCGCCATGCGCGGCATCAGCCACAGCCCGCTCACCGACGGGATCGAGGCCAGCCGCACCACGGCGGTGCCGCGCGGCTCGACCCAGCGGTCGGAGTTGACCGAGATCAGCGCGAAGGCCTCGGCGGTCCTCAAATGCAGGCGGTTGCCCTCGATCGTCAGCGTCACGCCTCGTGCGTTGCGCTCGAACACTTTCAAGCCCAGCCAGCCCTCCAGCTTGGCGATCTGGCGGCTCACCGCGCCATGGGTGAGGTTGAGCTTTTCGGCCGCCGCGGAAAAACTCCCTGTCCGCGCCGCCGCGTCGAAGGCGCGCAAGGTTTCGAGCGGCAGTATCTGGTCAGAGCTGTGATCCATATTCACAGCTGACCCTCGAATTGGTCGTTTGTCAATTGGCCGGCAATGCCGTTTTCTGCCTCCATGACACAGAAAGACGAGGCTACGGCAATGAGCGCTTACACCGGCACGTTGAATGAGACACAGCGCATGGACACCACCGCGGCGGTCGCGGTGACGTTGACGGTCATCGGCTGGGCCTCGGCTTTCCCGGCGATCCGCGCCGGCCTTGGCGCCTTCCAGCCGCTGGAGCTAGGGGCGCTGCGCTTCGCCATCGCGGCCGTTCCGGCCGCCATCTTCCTCGCGGTGAAGCGCCCGGCGCTGCCCAGGATCGACGAGCTGTGGCGCTTCGCCTTCGGCGGCGCCATCTTCGTCGCGCTCTACACCGCCATGCTCAATTTCGGCGAGCTTACCGTCTCGGCGGGCGCGGCCGGCTTCATCATCAATGTCAGCCCGATCTTCACCGCCATCATGGCCATGGCGCTGCTCGGCGAACGCTTCTCGGGAATCGCCTGGCTCGGCACCGTCATCTCCTTTGCCGGCATCGGCATCATCGCGGTGGCCGACGGACACGGCCTGCATTTCAACGCCGGCGCGCTGCTGGTGCTGGGCTCGGCACTTTGTTCGGCCGTCAACACCATCGTCCAGAAGCCGCTCTTTGCCCGCCATCATCCGCTGACGATCTCCGCCTCCAACATGGTGCTCGGCGCGCTCTGCCTGTCGCCGTTCCTGCCGGAAGCGTTTTCGCAGGCAGCGGTCGCCAACACCGCCGGTCTCGGCGCCGTCATCTATCTCGGCATCGTGCCTTCATTGATCGCCTATGCCGCCTGGGCGACCGCGCTTTCCCGCCTGCCTGCCGCGCGCGCCTCGAACTTCCTCTACCTCGTCTCGCCGACCTCCGCCTTGATCGGCTTCTTCTGGCTGGGCGAAGTGCCATCGCTGCTCGGCATTCTCGGCGGCGCGCTGGCTCTGGGCGGCGTGATCGTGGTGAATTTGAAGCGGTAATTCAAAACGCTGCAGTCGTTTGCGGACTTAAAATCTCGAGTACCCCCGCGGTGATGCAGACACGCGCCAGGCGGGCGGCTATGGTGAGCCGCTTTCGGGGAACGCGGCGGTGATCGGGATGGCAGGACGGTTCGTATGCGCAATTTCTTGCGTACTGCTGCTGTGCGGGAACGCCGCCGCGGGCTGGTATCATGTGGAAAATTACGAAGGGTCCATCGGCTCTCAGCCCGTTCATATCTCGCTTCAGACCTATGACGGGTTCGGCAGCGGGATAACGGTCGAGGGCAGTTACTTCTACGACGCCAAGCAGAGCCCAATAGCGGTGTACGGCAAGATCACCGGCACCAGGCTCGCGCTCTGCGAGATCTCGGGCAAGAAGGAATTCGACCGGGTATTGATGGTTGGATCAAAGACCCCTGTCGACACCGCCGGATGCCCGTTTTCCATCGACATGGCCGAAAACGGCGCGACAGGCACCTGGAGCAAGGGTGCCGACACATATCCCGTCACGCTCAAGAAGGTCGCCAGTCTGGACGACAAGGGCGAGGTAAAGATCGACGGGACCGTCGAGATTCCCTTCTGGGCCGAGACAGCTGCCGACAGGTTTGCCGGTATCTATGCGGACACCGACTCAGGCACTTGCATGAAAAAAATGCAGGTCATCAAGAAACGCAGCGGGAAGGTCGTTCAGGAAATTGCCCTCAAGGATGATGACGCCTGCAGCGCCGGCATGCTGATGACGTCCATCTATATGAATGTCGAGAAGTGGGTCGAGGGAGGCAAGGACGTCATTTCCGTGAATTTTAGCGGCGGTGGCGCAGGCCATACTGAGGACTATGCCTTCAGCCCCAAGGCGAACAAATATCGCAAGAGAAAATGAAATGGGGCGTCAGTCTAGTGCGTTTCACCGTTTCACGGAAACGGCGAACCGCACTATCTCTTTGTTTTTACGCAATTCCGGACGGAAAACCGTTCACACTTTTCCTGGAATTGCTCCAGCGCTCACCGCCGTCCGAACAGCCTTTCGATATCGGCGAGCTTGAGCTCGATATAGGTCGGGCGGCCGTGGTTGCAGGTGCCGGACCCCGGCGTCGCCTCCATCTGGCGCAGCAGCGCGTTCATCTCCTCGGCCTTGAGCAACCGGCCGGACCGGACGGAACCATGGCAGGCCATGGTCGCGGCTATTCTGTCCAGCCGCTCCTTCAGCGTCTCGACCGTGTCGTTGTCGGCGATCTCGTCGGCGAGGTCGCGCACCAGCTGCTGCACGTTGGTCTCGCCCAGCATCGACGGCGTCTCGCGCACCGCCACCGCGCCCGGGCCGAAGCGCTCGAGGCCGAGGCCGAATTTGGCCAGCGTGTCCGAATGCATCGCCAGCCGCTCGGCATCCTCTTCCGGCAGGTCGACGATCTCGGGCAGGAGAAGCATCTGCGACGGCACCGCGCGCGAATGCAGCGCATTCTTCAGCGCCTCATAGACCAGTCGTTCATGCGCCGCGTGTTGGTCGACGATGACCAGCGAATCCCGCGTCTGGGCGACGATATAGTTTTCATGCACCTGCGCGCGCGCCGCGCCCAGCACCATGCCGAGCAGCGCTTCGGCCGGCTCGGCCATGCCGGCGCGGATATCGGCGCTGGCGAGCGGGCCGGTGTCGAAGGCGGCTTGCTCGTTTTCGGCAAAACCATTGGCTCGCGATCTCGCCTCGCCATAGCCCATGTCGAGCGGCCGCTGTGGAGAACGTGTCGGATCGAAACCGCTGGAGCCGGAAGCACGGTAGGCCGCGTCATAGCCTCGGTGCCCATTGGCCGGGCCTGGATGCGAGTAGGGCGCAGCACCCGGCCGGAACGCCGCCATCATGCCGGCAGCACCCGTGGTCGCCGCGCGGATGCCGGCGCCGGCCAGCGCCTCGCGGATGGCGCCGACGATCAGCCCGCGCACCAGGCCGGGATCGCGGAAGCGCACATCGGCCTTGGCTGGATGGACATTGACATCGACGGTCGAAGGATCGAGCGACAGGAACAGCACGGTGACCGCGTGCCGGTCGCGCGGCAGGACGTCGGCGAAGGCGCCGCGGATCGCGCCGGCGATCAGCTTGTCGCGCACCGGCCGTCCATTGACATAGGCATATTGCTGAAGCGCATTGGCGCGCGTGTAGGACGGGATCGAGACGTGCCCGGCAAGATGCACGCCATCGCGCATGGCATCGATGGCAATGGCATTGTCGGGAAAATCCTTGCCCATCACCTGCGCGACGCGGGCAAGCCGGCCTTCCGGCGTATCGTCCGTCGCCGGCAGTTCCAGCGTCGAGCGGTCGGGACCGGCAAGCGTGAAGCGCACGGCCGGGAAGGCGATGGCGATGCGCTTCACCACGTCGCTGGTGGCCGAGCTTTCGGCGCGCTCGCCCTTCATGAATTTCAGCCTGGCCGGCGTGGCGAAGAAGAGGTCGCGCACCTCGACCGTCGTGCCGCGATTGGCTGCCGCCGGCTTCACCGGCGAGACGCGGCCGCCGTCGATGCCGATCTCGGCCGCGCTGTCGCCGCTTGCCGTGCGCGAGCGGATCGACAGCCGCGCCACCGAGCCGATCGAGGGCAGCGCCTCGCCGCGAAAACCGAGCGAGCGGATGTCGTGGATATTGTCGGAAAGCTTCGAGGTGCAGTGGCGAGCAATCGCCAGTGCAAGCTCCGGTTCGGCTATGCCCGAGCCGTCATCGGTGACGCGGATGAGGTTCAGCCCGCCGCCCGCCGTGACGACTTCGACGCGCGAGGCCCCTGCGTCGAGCGCATTCTCGACCAGCTCCTTCACCACGCTCGCCGGACGCTCGATAACCTCGCCGGCGGCGATCTGGTTGATCATCGTTTCGGAAAGCTGGCGGATGGGCATCAGAGGATTATAGGCGGATTCGAGGTGTGGGCAAAAGCTGCACGTACCATGGAGGAGGCTGGCGGGACAGCACCCCCCTCTGGCCTGCCGGCCATCTCCCCCTCAAGGGGGGAGATCAAATGTCACCTGGATTTTCGCCAATCGCCAACGTCTCAAGGATGGCGGGACGCATGAACCGCCAATCTCCCCCCTTGCGGGGGAGATGTCCGGCAGGACAGAGGGGGGTGTGAAGGATCGCTACGATCGTAATTGCGTGACGACGCAACTAAGCCTGCGCCACCAGCCAGTCCCTTACCCTGCGCGCATTGTCGCTGAGGTCGCGGTTCTTCGGCCAGATGACGTGGAAGCCGATGCCGGTCCGCATGACATGATCGGTCACCGGCACCAGCAGCCCCGAAGCCACCAGGCGCTCGACCAGATGCCGCCACCCAAGCGAGATGCCTTGTCCCTCCATCACCGCCTGGATCACCAGGGCATAGTCGTTGATGCGCAGGCCGCGCTCGGCATTGCGCAGGCTGGTTCCGGCGGACGCGAACCATTCGTCCCAGTTCGGCGCCTCGCGATAGGGCTCCTCGAGATGGATCAGCCGGTGCGTCGCCAGTTCCTCGACCGTCTTCGGCTTGCCGAACTTGGCGAGATAGCTCGGCCCCGCCACCGGGAAGATCTCTTCGTCGGAGAGCGACAGCGAGTGGTAGTCCGGCCAGTCGCGCGGCACGCCGCCGCGCACGCCGAGCGGAATGCCCTCGGCGATGATGTCGAGGTCGCGGTCGGCGGTCTGGATGCGCAGGTCAATGCCCGGCAACTCGTCCCGGAACTGCTGCAGGCGCGGCATCATCCAGAACGAGCCGAAGGCGGTCGAGGCGGCCAAGGTCACATGCCCGCCGGTCGCCTGCAGGCGCAGGTCCTCCGCCGATTTGCGGATGTGCGACAGGCCGAGCGAGACATCGGCATGGAAGCGCTCGCCGGCTTCCGTCAGAAGCACCTGGCGGTGGCGGCGCTGGAAGAGCTTGGCGCCGAGCTGCTCCTCCAGGCCGCGCACGGCATAGGAAACGGCGGCCTGCGTCATGCCGAGCTCGCGCCCGGCAGCGGTGAAGCTCGACAGCCGTCCGGCGGCTTCGAAGACGATGAGGCTGCCGGCGGAGGGCAGGAGGTGGCGCAGGCTTCGCATAAGCACAACTTATACAGAAGATCAGGATTTTCCAGCGTCACAGCCATATTTTGCCTCGCTAATTTGGGTGGCGGGAAGAAGGAGGCTCCATGAACGCACCGGCCGTTGAATTGACCGAACAGACCCACCGCCGCGGTGGTGGCCGTCTTGGCCGCAAGGCGCTGAGAAGCGCGCCGATCGCGTCCTTCCCGACCCTTGTGCGCAAGATCCCCGCCTACGAGATCGTGCCCGACGAGGCGGTGGAATTGATCCACGAGGAATCGCTCAAGATCCTCGAGGAGGTGGGGTGCGAATTCCGCGACGACGGGGCGATCGAGCTTTGGAAGGCGGCCGGCGCCGATGTCAGGGAAACGCGCGTCCGCATCGACCGCGCGCTCTTGATGGAACTCGTCTCGAAGGTTCCGGCGGAGTTCACCCTCAATGCACGCAACCCCGAGCGCACCGTGCGCGTCGGCGGCAAGAATTCGATCTTCGTGCCGATGTATGGCGCGCCCTATGTCCGCGACCTCGACAACAAGCGGCGCTATGGCACGCTCGCCGACCTCAATAATTTCCACAAGATGGCCTACATGGCGCCGGCGCTGCATTCGTCGAGCTCGGTCATCTGCGAGCCGATGGAAATCGCCGTGCCGAAGCGGCATCTGCACATCATCCATTCGGCGCTGAAACATTCCGACAAGCCGTTCATGGGCATCGTGACCTCGAAGGAGCGCGCCGAGGACACGATGGCGATGGCTGGCATCGTCTTCGGCGAGGAGTTCGTGCGCGACAACCCTGTGCTGGTGGCGATCACCAACTGCAATTCGCCGCTGGTGTGGGACGCCACCATGATCGACGCCATGCGCGTCTATGCGAGCCACAATCAGCCGCTGATCCTGGCGCCTTTCGCGCTCTGCGGCGCCTCGACGTCGGCCTCCGCCGTCGGCGCGGTGGCGCAGGTCAACGCCGAGGCGCTGGCGGGCGTGGCTTTGACCCAGCTCATCCGGCCCGGCTCGCCGCAGATCTACGGCCAGTTCATGGTCACCGTCGACATGAAGACAGGCGCGCCGATGGGCGGTACGCCGGAGGCGGCCCAGATGATGTATCTGATGGGAGCGCTGGCCAGGAAATACAAATTGCCGTGGCGCACCTCAGGCTTCCATGTCGGCTCCAAGCTCAACGATGCCCAGGCCGGCTATGAGGCGAACATGCTGATGCATGCCGCGATCCTCTCCGGCGCCAATTATATCTGGCATTCCGCCGGCTGGCTGGAGGCGGGTCTCACCTGCGGCTACTCGAAATTCGCCACCGACTGCGAGCAGCTGGTCGGCTGGTACAAATATGCCGGTGGCGTGCCTTTCGACGATTTCAAGGAGGCTCTTGCCGCAATCCGCGAGGTCGGTCCGCAAGGGCATTTCCTCGGCACGCAGCACACGCTCGAGCATTTCGAGAGCGCCTTCTTCATGCCCAACATCATGGATTTCAATTCCTTCGAGCAGTGGAGTGCCGAAGGCGCCAAGGACCACGACACGCGCGGCCGCGAAAAGGCGCGCGTCATGCTCGCCGACTACCAGGAGCCGAAGCTCGACGAGGGCATTGCCGAGGGTCTCGCGGATTTGATCGCGCGGCGTGAGGAAAAGCTGCCGGACAGCGTTAGTTGATGGATAGCAGCGTCGGAGCATGATCCCGAAAAGTGGGAACCGGTTTTCGGAAAAGATCATGCTCCAACAAAGAGTTAGACCAGGAAGACGATTCAATCAAACGTAATCCTGGTCTAGTTGAAACCAACCGGGCGGGAGACCCGATCAAATCAATGGGAGAATGAAAATGACACTGTTCAGAAGCAATGGTGACCGGGTCCCGGCCGCTATCGAAGCGATGGCCGAGGAGGCGCGCGCCGGCCGTGTCGACCGGCGTGAATTCCTGGCCCTGGCCAGCGCCTTCGGCGCATCGACGGCTTTCGCCTATGGCATGCTCGGCCTTGCCGCGCCGACCAGGGCGCTCGCCGACGAGCCCAAGAAGGGCGGAACGCTGCATGTCGCGATGTCGGTCAAGGCCCAGAAGGATCCGCGCACCTATGACTGGACGGAGATGGCGAACGTCACCCGCACGTGGCTGGAGCCGCTGGTGCGCTACACCCATCAGTTCACCTTCGAGCCGGTGCTGCTCGAAAGCTGGGACATCAATGACGACGCCACCGAATACACGCTGCATCTGCGCAAGGGTGTCACCTGGAACAATGGCGATGCCTTCAACGCCGATGACGTGGTCGCCAATCTGAACCGCTGGTGCGAGAAGGGCGCGTCCGGCAATTCCATGGCCGCCCGCGTCGGCGCGCTTATCGACACCAAGACCGGCAAGGCCAAGGATGGTGCGATCACCAAGGTCGACGACCATACGGTAAAGTTGAAGCTCAACGAAGCCGATATCGCCATCATCCCGGGCTTCACCGACTATCCGGCGCTGGTCGTGCACCGCGACTTCGACAAGGACGGCGCCGATCCGATCAAGAAGCCGATCGGCACTGGAGCGTTCGAGCTGGTCTCCTACGATGTCGGCCAGAAAGCGGTCGTCAAGCGCCGCGAGAACGGCAAATGGTGGGGTGGCGAGGCGCCGCTCGATGGCGTGGAGTTCATCGACTACGGCACCGACTTCAACGCCACGCTCAATGCCTTCGACTCCGGCGAGGTCGACGTCGATTTCGAGACGCCGGCGGACTACATCGACCCGCTGGACAAGATGGGCTTGGTGAAGTCGGAGGTTGCGACGGCGACCACGCTCGTCGCCCGCACCAATGTCACGCATAAGCCTTATGACGACAAGCGGGTGCGCAACGCGCTGCAGATGGCGGTCGACAACAACCAGGTCATGCAGCTCGGCTACAATGGCCGCGGCACGGTTGGCGAGAACCATCACGTCGCCCCGATCCATCCCGAATACTACCCCCTGCCCAAGAAGGAGCGCGACGCCGCTGGCGCCAAGAAACTGATGGCCGACGCCGGCCAGGCCGACTTCGAGCACGAGCTGATCACGGTCGAGGACGAATGGCAGAAGAACACCGGCGACGCGATCGCCGGCCAGCTGCGCGACGCCGGCATCAAGGTCAAGCGCACCGTGCTGCCCGGCTCGACCTTCTGGAACGATTGGACGAAATATCCTTACTCCATGACCATCTGGTACATGCGTCCGCTCGGCGTGCAGGTGCTGGCGCTCGGTTACCGCACCGGCGAGGCCTGGAACGAGACGGCCTTTTCCAACCCGGATTTCGACGCCAAGCTCAAGGAGGCGCTGTCGCTCATCGACGTTGGCAAGCGCAAGGAGGTGATGAAGGATGTCGAAGCGATCCTGCAGGACTCCGGCGTCATCATCCAGCCCTTCTGGCAGAAGCTCTACTGCCACATGAACAAGAAGGTGAAGAACTACTCGATGCACCAGACCTACGAAATGGACTTCCAGAACGTCTGGCTGGATGCCTGAGCGCGCCTGGACTTCATGAGCCGCAAAAAAGCCGATATGCAGGAAGCGTGGTGGCGATCTTGCCACCACGCCGCCGAACCTCCGGAGATCCTGCATGAAGCCGATAGTGCTCGCCGCTGCCATGTCGATAGCCTTGCCCGGCGCCGCGCTGGCGGGGCCGGCATCCAACGCCGTGAAGTTCTTTTATGTGCCTTCGGTGAAGTTCGAGGCGGACGCCAAATACCGCGACCGCTTCACCGACCCGGTGACAAAGCTGTTCGAAGCCAACGACAAAGCGCAGAAGGAGAAGCCCGACGAGGTGTCCTGCATCGATTTCGATCCCGGCCTCGACGCCCAGGATTTCGATCAGAAGACCTTGTCGAAGACGCTGAAGCTAACCGAGACCGTCAATGGCGACACCGCCGAGGTGACGGCCGACTTCAATCTTTTCCCGGAAGGCGATGACTCCAAACGCGAAATGGTGTGGTCGCTGAAGAAAGTGGACGGCAAGTGGAAGATCGCCGACATCACCTCCAAGACCAGCGACTGGAAGCTCAGCGCGCTGGAATGCGGCGCCTCGACGGAGTGACGCCGTGCTTCGCCGTCTCGTCCTTGCGCTGTCGAGTTTGTCGATGCTGGCCGCGGGGCTGAACGGCGCCGCCTGTGCGCAGGGGCTCTTCGGCGCGCCGCCGCCGAGCGCGTCCTCAGGCGACAATGCGTCCTCGGACAACAAGTCGCCGCCCGCGGTCGATAAGTCGCCGCCTGCGGTCGATAAGTCGCCGCCTGCGGTCGATAAATCGCCGCCTGCCACAACGCCGGAAAGCAAGCCGGCTGAACCAGCGCCCGTCTCTCCTGTCCTGCCCGGATCGCCGACGGCAGTGGTCAAGCCGTTCTACGAGCATCTCGGGCTCGAGCTCGATCCGGCCCAGCGCAAGAACTTCGTCGATCCGGCGAAAACCGTGCTCGACAAGAGCGACGCGCTGCGCGCCTCGGGGCAGGGCGAGTGCCTCGACCCCAACATGGCGCTCGACAATTCAGATTACGACAAGCTCGCCATCGACAAGAGCCTGCGCACCATCGAGGCCGTCAATGGCGACCAGGCCAAGGTGGTGGTCGCCTTCGTCGTCGAGGGCCACCAGCACCGGCTGGAATGGAAGCTGAAGAAGGTCGGCGGCGGCTGGAAGGTCTCCGACCTTTTGTCGGTGACCGGCGAATGGGCGCTCAGCCAGTACCAATGCGAGTGATGGCGATCCGCTCAACCGCGCCCGCGATAGGGCGCAACGCCGGTATCCGGCAGCCATACGTCCTTGGGCGGCGCGCCTGTCTGCCAGAAGACGTCGATCGGGATGCCACCGCGCGGGAACCAGTAGCCGCCGACGCGCAGCCAGAGCGGCTTGGTCGCCTCCACGATGCGGCGGCCGATCATGACGGTGCATTCCTCATGGAAGGCGCCATGGTTGCGGAACGAGGTCATGAACAGCTTCAGCGACTTCGATTCCACCAGCGTCTTGTCGGGCGCGTAGTCGATGACGATGTGGGCGAAGTCGGGCTGGCCGGTGACCGGGCAGAGCGAGGTGAATTCCGGGCAGGTGAAGCGCACGATCGCCGGCGGGCCGTCGCCGCGCTGGAACGGCACGGTCTCCAGGACCGCCTGTTCGGGGCTCTGTGGCGTCTCGACGTGCTTGCCGAGCTGGGAGAGGTTCTTGGTATCGGTCATGGGCGGCTCCTAGCTGCCGCCGATTGTCCGGGCGGCAGGAAAACGAAGTGCGGAAATTACGCCGCGATCTTTCAGACGCAGCGGATTTGGGCCGCTCATTAGCATCGGACCGAAAAGTGCGCAGCGGTTTTCGGAAGAATCCAATGCGTGAAATGGAAGCGGGAGCGACACGACGCTTCCGCACAAATTGAAACGGCAGGAAGACGATGATCAGCAACGACCCGCTTCTCCAACCCTACCAGCTCAAGCACCTGACGCTGAAGAACCGGGTGATGTCGACCAGCCATGAGCCGGCCTATTCCGAGGACGGCATGCCGAAAGAGCGCTACCGGCTCTACCATGCCGAGAAGGCCAAGGGCGGCATGGCGCTGACCATGACGGCGGGCTCGGCGATCGTCTCGCGCGACAGCCCGGCTGCCTTCGGCAATCTGCATGTCTATGACGACCGCATCGTGCCGTGGCTCGCCGAGCTGGCGGATGCCTGCCACGAGCATGACTGCAAGGTGATGATCCAGATCACCCATCTCGGCCGGCGCACCGGGTGGAACAAGGCTGACTGGCTGCCGGTGCTGTCGGCCTCGCCGGTGCGTGAGCCGGCGCACCGCGCCTTCCCCAAGACCATCGAGGAATGGGACATCGAGCGCATCGTCGCTGACTATGCCGCGGCCGCGCAGCGCTGCCAGGCGGCCGGCCTCGACGGCATCGAGTTCGAATCCTACGGCCATCTGATGGACGGCTTCTGGTCGCCCGCCACAAATCACCGCGACGACGATTTCGGCGGCTCGCTCGACAACCGGCTGCGCTTCACCGACATGGTGCTGGACGCCGTGCGTACGGCGGTCGGTGAAAAATTCGTCGTCGGCATCCGCATGGTCGCGGACGAGGATTTCGAGAAGGGCCTGCCCAAGGAGGAAGGCGTCGAGATCGCCAGGCGGCTGGCCAATTCAGGCAAGGTCGATTTCCTCAACATCATCCGCGGCTCGATCGAGACCGATGCGGCGCTGACCAAGGTCATCCCGGTGACCGGCATGCGCTCCTCGCCGCATCTCGATTTCGCCGGCGAGGTGAGGGCGGCGACGAAGTTCCCGACCTTCCATGCGGCGCGCATTTCCGACGTCGCCACCGCGCGCCACGCCATCGCCACCGGCAAGCTCGACATGGTCGGCATGACGCGCGCCCATATCGCCGATCCGCATATCATCCGCAAAGTGATGGAAGGCCGCGAGCACGAGATCCGCCCTTGCGTCGGCGCCACCTATTGCCTGGACCGCATCTATGAGGGCGGCGAGGCGCTTTGCGTCCATAACGCCGCGACCGGCCGCGAGGCGACCATTCCGCACATCATCGCGAAAAGCGAAGGACCGAAGAAGAAAGTCGTGGTGGTGGGCGCCGGCGCCGGCGGCCTGGAAGCGGCGCGCGTCGCGGCCGAACGGGGCCATCAGGTGACGGTGCTCGAAGCCTCTAGCCAGGCAGGCGGCCAGGTGCGGCTCGCGACGCAGAATCCGCGCCGCAAGGAATTGATCGGCATCATCGACTGGCGGTTGGCCGAGCTCGATCGCCTCGGCGTCGAGATCCGCTACGACACCTGGGCCGAGAAGGACGACGTGCTGGCATTGGCGCCGGACGTGGTGATCGTGGCGACCGGCGGTATGCCGCAGAACCCGCCGCTGACGACCGGCGACAATCTGGTCACCTCGAGCTGGGACATCATGGCCGGCAGCGTCAAGCCGGCCGAGAATGTCCTGCTCTACGACGACAATGGCGGCCATCAGGGCATGGGCGCGGCGGAGCTGATCGCCAACAGCGGCTCGAAGCTGGAACTGGTCTCGCCGGAGCGCTTCTTCGCGCCGGAAATGGGCGGCCTGAACCATGTGCCCTATATGCGCGCCTTCCACGAGAAAGGTGTCACCGTCACCATCAACACCCGCCTGCGCTCGGTGCGGCGCGAGGGCAACCAGCTTATCGCCGAGCTGGCGTCGGACTTCGCCGACGGCTGGCGCGGCGAGCGGCGCGTCGACCAGGTGGTGGTCGAGCATGGCACCGCACCCCTCGACGATCTCTATCTGTCGCTGAAACCCTTGTCGAAGAATGGCGGCGCGGTCGACTACGAGCGGCTGGTGAGCGGCGGCGACATTTTTCCGCAGCGCAATCCGGAAGGCGGCTTCGTCATGTTCCGCATCGGCGACGCGGTCGCCTCGCGCAACATCCACGCCGCCATCTATGACGGCATCCGGTTCGGGATCAGGATCTGATCGACAGACCGCCGCGCGCGAAAGAAAGCGCCGAATAGGATTGTATCAGCACCGGGGTTGCACGCTCCCGCGGTCAGCTTTACCGCTACGCCCAAAATCATTTGTATATGCTTGTATGTATAACCAATGATCGGTTAGTCTCGCGGGCGAGGACAGGCCGGCAAGGCCAAGGAGGATCGACAATGCGCAATGCTTCCCTCTTCGACCTGTCGGGCAGGAAGGCGCTCGTCACCGGCGCGAGCCGGGGCATCGGGCGCGGCATCGCTGAGGCGCTGAGCGCCGCCGGCGCCGCTGTCACTGTCACGGCGCGCAGCCTCGCTGCGCTCGGGGAGACGACGGCGGCGATCCGGGCCTCCGGAGGCGTTGCGCACGCCATCGCCCTGGACGTCATCGACGTCGCCCGTTGCCGCGCCGCGACCGCCGAGGCCGCCGAGCTGCTCGGGGGTCTCGATATTCTCGTCAACAATGCCGGCATGGAAGAGGTCAGGCCTTCGCTCGACGTCGACGAAGCGCTCTGGGACAGGATCGTCGACACCAATCTCAAGGGCGCCTTCTTCTGCGCCCAGGCAGCCGCCCGCCTTATGCGCGATGCCGGGCGGCCCGGCGCCATCATCAACATGTGCTCGCTGACCTCCGAAGTCGGCATCCCCACGGCCGTGCCCTACGGTTCGTCAAAATCGGGCCTGCTCGGCATGACGCGAGCTTTGGCGGCGGAATGGGCCGGTCTGGGGATCAGGGTCAACGCCATCGCTCCCGGCTACTTCAGGACGGCGATGACCGAGGTGTTCTACGCCGACGAGGCGTGGCAGCAATCGATGCTCGCCAAGATCCCGCAGCGTCGCTTCGGCGACCTTTCGGATCTGCACGGTATCGCGGTGTTCCTGGCCTCGGATGCCTCGGCCTACATCACCGGGCAGTGTTTCCCGGTGGACGGGGGCTTTCTTGCCTCGATCTGACGCGGCTTGCCGTGGCCAGCCCGATGGCAGGGCGCAGAAAAATGCTGGCGATGCTTATACATACATGTATATACTTTTCCCGAGTTTCTGAGGAGCAGCCATGTCCGACGTCAGCTTCCACGACCTGTCATCCGCCACCCCCGAACAGCGGGCGAACCTGCTGAAGCGCGCCGAAGCCGACCTGTCGGTCTTCGTTGAAAAGGTCCGCCCGATCATCGAGGCGGTCAGGACCGAAGGCGACGCGGCCCTGCTGCGGTTCGCCCGGGACCTGGACAAGGCCGATGTGGCCGCGGGCGGTCTGAAGGTTTCGGAAGCCGAGTTCGATGCGGCCTTCGACAAGGTCGACAAGGATGTCGTCGACAGCATCCGCTTCGGCATCGAGAACATCAGGCATTTCCATGAGGAACAGCGTCCGGAGACGATGTGGCTCAAGGAGGTACGGCCAGGCGCCTATGCCGGCGATCGATACACGCCGATCGCCTCCGTCGCGCTCTACGTCCCTCGCGGCAAGGGCGCTTTCCCGTCGGTGACCATGATGACCTCCGTTCCGGCCGTCATCGCCGGCGTGCCGCGGATCGCGATCGTGACGCCGCCGACCTCGGACGGTTCCGTCGATGCCGCGACCTTGGTCGCCGCCCGCCTTGCCGGGGTCGAAACCGTCTACAAGTGCGGCGGCGCGCATGCGGTCGCGGCTGTCGCCTATGGCACCGAGACGGTGAAGCCCGCGCTCAAGATCGTCGGGCCTGGCAGTCCCTGGGTGGTGGCGGCAAAGAGCCTGCTGTCCTCGATCATCGATACCGGTCTCCCAGCCGGACCTTCGGAAGCGATCATCTTTGCCGACGACAGTGTCGACGGCGGCCTCGCCGCGCTCGACCTTCTGATCGAGGCCGAGCACGGACCGGATTCCTCCGCCTATCTCGTGACGCACAGCCGCAAGGTCGTCGACGCTGCCTTGGCAGCACTTCCCGAGCACTGGTCCCGCATGAGCGAGCAGCGCGTCGAGTTTTCGCGCGCGGTGCTGACCGGCAAGCGCGGCGGCATCGTGCTGACCGCATCGCTGGAGGACAGTTACCGCTTCATCAACGACTATGCGCCCGAGCATCTCGAGATCCTGTCCAAGGAGCCGTTCGCGCATCTTGGGCACATCACCGAGGCGGCCGAGATCCTCATGGGTCCGCACACGCCGGTGACGCTCGCCAATTTCGTTCTCGGGCCGAATGCGGTGCTGCCCACCAGCCGCTGGGCGCGCACCTATGGGCCGCTTTCGGTGACGGATTTCCTCAAGCGCTCGTCGGTCGGCTATGTGACCTCGGCCGCCTATCCGGAGCTTGCCGGGCATGCCCGCAGGCTCGCGCGCTATGAAGGCTTCAGCTCGCACGAGAACGCGGTCTCGGAAATCCGCGACCGCTATCTCGGCGGCTGACGGACCGGCGCGATGAAAGCCGCCAGACTGCATGGCCCCGGCGACCTGCGCGTCGAGGATATCGCCGCGCCAGGGGCTCCCGACGCCGGCTGGGTGAAACTGCGTGTCGATGCCGCCGGCATCTGCGGTTCCGACCTCCACAATTTCCGCACCGGCCAGTGGATAAGCCGCGCGCCGTCGACGGCCGGCCATGAGCTGACCGGCACGGTGGTTTCGGTCGGCGAGGGCGTCGGCACCGTCGCCGTAGGCGATCGGGTCGTCGCCGATTCCCGTTTCTGGTGCGGAGAATGCGTGCAATGCCGCGCGGACAGACGGCATCTATGCGCCTCCCTGGGCTTCGTCGGTGAAGCATGCGACGGCGGCTTTGCCGAAGAGGCGCTCCTGCCTGCGCGCCTGCTGCATGTCATCGACGCCGCGCTCGACGAAAGGGTGGCGGCGATGGCCGAGCCGCTCGCCGTGGCGCTGCATGCCGTGCGGCGCCTGCCGAAGGCGGCGGGTTCTGTGCTAGTCGTCGGCTGCGGCACCATTGGTGGCCTCGCGGCGCTGCTCTTGTCGCGGACGTTCGACGGCAAGGTGCTGGTCGCCGATCGCAATCGGGCGCGCTGCGAGCGTGTCGCCGGCGTGACCGGCGCCACGATCGTCGATCTCGACCGCGAGGCAATTGCCGCAGCGACCGCCGGAGCGCCATTGCTCGCGGCTGTCGAGGCCACCGGCAGCATCGCCGCGCTCAACCAGTTGCTGGGTGCTCTGGACTCCGGCGCCTCCGTGGCGCTGGTCGGCATTTTCCACGGTCGCCTCGAGATCGACCCCAACATGCTGGTCGAGCGCGAGATCGCATTGCTGGGATGCCATGCCTTCGCCGATGAACTGCCCGACGCCATCGGGATGCTGGCGGACCTGTCCGGGCCGCTGATCGGCCTGATCGATCGCGAGATCGGCCTGGACGACGTTCCGGCCGCCTATGAGCGCCTGCTGGCGGGGCAGGGCGACGGCTTGAAAACCATCATCCGGATGCCGCGGCCTGCCGGTGCGTGATTGCCGACAGCTTGCCGGAAAGGACATGTGAAACATGAATACTTTGCCCGATACGGCCAGCCCTCTCTACGAGAAGGTCAAGGACTACATCCTGACCAACATTGGAAGAGGCAAATGGAGCAAGGACCGCAAGCTGCCGTCCGAAAATGAATTTGTGGCAGTGCTCGGCGTGTCGCGGATGACCGTTCACCGCGCCTTGCGGGAATTGACCTCGGCCGGCTTCCTGATCCGGCTGCAGGGCGTGGGGACATTCATCGCGCCGCCCCGGCCGCAGTCGACGCTGATCGAGATCAACAACATCGCGGCCGAGATCGTCGCGCGCGGCAACAGGCATCGCTCCGAGGTTCTCGTCCTCGAAAGGATCACGCCAACCAAGGAGCTTTCGCTGTCCTTCGAATTCGCCAAGCGCGCCGCGATCTATCATTCGGTGGTCGTCAACTTCGAGAACGACCTGCCCGTGCAACTGGAAGAGCGCTTCGTCAATCCGAGCCTGATACCGGACTATGACAAGCAGGATTTCTCAAAGACGGCGACCTACGATTACCTGATGCAAAAGACGCCTGTGACCGAGGTCGAACACATCATTTCCGCTGTTCCGGCCGATGCCGAGACGGCGCGGCAGCTCGCCATCGACATCGGCAGTTGCTGCCTTCTCCTGCATCGCCGGACCTGGACGGGCGCGGTCGTGGCCACCGTCAGCAAGCTGACCTATGTCGGCAGCCGCTACTCGCTCGGCAGCCGCTATTCTCCTTCCCGCAAGACCTGAAACGGTTGGGACTGTTCGTGCCCCTGGCGTCAGTCATGAAGGAGCCGGGACCAGCTGCCCAAAGGCTGCCAAGGTCCCGGAAATCTGCCTCTCCAACTTGTATATGCATGTATGTATTTTAGCCTTGACATCCATTGCCGCCGACGTTGAATATCGTTCCACTTCCGTCGACGTGGCAGGTAAGACGCCGCCGAGGCACAGTTCCGCAAGAAGCAGAAGCCGCATTCTCACCAGACCGGAAGTTGGTTCAAAAAAAGCGGTCTGAATCATCAAGGGGAACAAAGATGATGCGTAACCTCAAAGGACAATTCCGTGCGCTTATGGTGGCTGCCGCCGTCGGTTTCGCTCCGCTGGCCCACGCCGCCGACACCACCATTCCCGCGACGCCCGAGGCCGGCTCGTTCAAGATCGGCATCGAGCCGTGGCTGGGCTACGGCCAGTGGCACGTGGCCGAAGCCAAGGGCCTGTTCAAGGCAAGCGGGCTGTCGGACGTCCAGATCGTTAACTTCGCCGAGGACAAGGACATCAACGCTGCCCTGGCGAGCGGCCAGCTCGACGCGGCCAACATCGCGACCCACACCGCGATGGGCATGGTTGCGGCTGGGCTGCCGGTCAAGATCGTGCTGCTGCTCGACGTCTCGATGACGGCCGACGCCATGATCGCCGGTAAGGACATCACCTCGATCGCCGACCTCAAGGGCAAGCAGGTCGCCTTCGAGGAAGGCACGACAAGCGACATCCTGCTCAAATACGCGCTTGCCAAGAACGGCATGTCGATCGCCGACGTCCAGCCGGTGCCAATGCCGGCGGCGGACGCCGGCAGCGCGCTGATCGCCGGCCGCGTCCCGGTCGCGGTCACCTATGAGCCGTATCTCACCACGGCCAGGGCGCAGAACAAAGACATCAAGCTTCTCTTCACCGCCGGCGAGGATCCAGGCCTGATCAGCGACGTGCTGGTGGTGCGCGACGAGGTGATCAAGTCGCGGCCCGGCCAGGTGCTTGCCATGATCAAGGCCTGGGATGCGGCGCTCAAGGACTACAACGCCGACACGCCCGGCGGCCGCGCCATCATCTCAAAGGCGGTCGGCTCGAGCGTCGAGGATTTGAACACCGCCTTCGACGGCGTGCGCTACTATTCGCTGGCCGAGAACAAGGGCGCCCTGACTGGCGATTTCTCCACCAAGACATTCGCCGACGTCGAGGCCGCCGCCAAGAATGCCGGCCTGCTGCAAGCCGACGTGACGCCGGAGCAGATGATCGATCCGGCCTTCGTCAAGGCCGCGCAGTAGGCCGGGCCGTGGCGGTCGCCGAGATGCCCGACGAGCCTGCAGTCAAAGCGAACCCGTCCGGCCCGGTAACGGGGCTTGCTGCCAGGCAGGCGACGCGACGCCGATCCTTCGGGATCGGCGCGCCCATCGCGCGCTCCCGTTTCCTGATGATCGCCGTGGCCGTCTTTGCCGGCCTCGGCCTGGCATGGTGGGCGGCGACGGGCCTCGAATTGGTCAAGCCGATCTTCCTGCCGTCGCCGGCCAGCGTGGTGACACAGCTCGGCAAGCTCTGGGCCGACGGCACGCTGCTCATCGATCTCAAGGCCTCGATCTACCGTATTTCGGTCGGCTTTCTCATCGCCTCGGCGCTGTCCATTCCGATTGGCGTGCTGATCGGCAGCTTCCGGACCTGGGAAGCGGCGATCGAGCCGTTGGTGGATTTCATCCGCTACATGCCGGTGGTCGCCTTCGTGCCGCTCTCCATCCTGTGGGCGGGCACCAGCGACGCCCAGAAATTCCTGATCATCTTCATCGGCACTTTCTTCCAGCAGGTGCTGATGATCATGGACAACGTCAAGCGCGTGCCGGCCGACTTCGTCGGTCTCGGCAGGACGCTCGGCCTGCCGGATCGCAAGATCCTGACGCGTATCGTGGTGCCGAGCGCCTTGCCGGGCATCTGGGATACGCTGCGCATAAGCCTGGGCTGGGCCTGGACCTGGCTCGTGCTGGCGGAACTCGTCGCGGCGACGTCCGGGCTCGGCTATCGCATCACCGTCTCGCAGCGCTATTTCCAGACCAACACCATCATCGGCTATATCCTGTTGCTGGGCATGCTCGGCCTCATCACCGACCAGGTCATGAAGGCACTGGGCAAGGCGCTGTTCCGCCAGGACAGCCGTTCATGACGAGGCAAGGCCGATGAATTCCCCCAAACTGCGGATCAAAGGCCTCCACAAGAGCTTCGGCACCGGAGCGCGGCGCACCGAAGTGCTGCGCGACATCAATCTCGACCTCGCCGACAACGAGTTCGTGTCGCTGGTCGGCACGTCAGGCTGCGGCAAGAGCACGCTGTTGTCGATCGTCGCCGGACTACAGGATTTCGACTCGGGCGATCTCGATATTGACGGGTCGCCGATCCTGAAGCCCGGCCTCGACCGCGGCGTCGTCTTCCAGTCCTATACGCTGCTGCCTTGGCTGACGGCGCAGCAGAACATCGAGTTCGCTCTCAAGGCCGCCGGCCACGACCGCGCCGCCTGCCGCAGGATCGCGCTCGAGCACCTCGACCTGGTCAAGCTCCCGCGCTCGGCCAATCTCTATCCATCCGAACTTTCGGGCGGCATGAAGCAGCGGGTCGCGATTGCGCGCGCGCTTTCCTACCGCCCCAAGATGCTCTTGATGGACGAGCCCTTCGGCGCGCTCGACGCCCTGACCAGGCATCAGATGCAGGAACTCCTGACCCAGATCTGGGAGGAGCACAGGCTCACCGTGCTCTTCGTCACCCACGACGTCGAAGAGGCTGTCTATCTGTCGGACCGCATTGCCGTGATGGGCATCGGTCCGGGGCGCATCATGCGGACGTTTGACGTCGACATCGAGCGCCCGCGCCGCGAAGAGGTCATGGAGAGTGCCGCTTTCATGGACCTGCAGCGCAATGTCCACAAGGCCATTCGTGAAGCCTCCAGGCGCCCCGAAATGGCTTAGGCGGCTCCTTTCGTCGTCCGGTCCGCCGGCTTGTGACGCGCAACGGACCATTGCAAGGAGAGCCACCTGCCGCTTTGGTCCGTTGCGCGCCGCGCCCGGCCGGTTCCGCCGGCCGTGCGATGTCAAAACAGCTTGGCGGTCGCCATGCAAAACACGGTGATGACCAGCAGCCCGCCGGCGATGCGTTCGCCTCTGGTCATTTTTGCCCGCAAATGGGTCTGCGTCGCTTGATCGGCGCCTGCCAGCTGCCTGCTGGCCGAGGCCACAAGCGCCCCCTGCACGCCGGCGGCGATCAGCGCCGTCAAGATGCCGAGTGCCAGCACCTTCTCCATCGAGCCGAACGCGCCCTCATGGAAGAAATACCAGAGCAGCAAGCCGGTCAGGAACACCACGCCGGAGGCGCCGAGTTGCGGCCGGATGAAGCGCTCCGCCTTGATCTCCGGATCGCGGGCAACCGCGATGGTCGTGCCGGCCCAGAAGACGCCGGCCATCACATGCAGGCCGATGGTGACGATATAGACATATTGCATGACCGCATTCCTCTCTGCCGCCCGCCGCGCCGCACCCTGTCGCGGCGCCATCAATAAGACAAAGTTAGATATCTAACGATTAGATGTCAATGCATGGAGCCGAGTTCCACCTTGCCGTTGCATGCTCTACTGTCATGTCATGACACCGTTTGACCGCCCGCCCGTCGGCATGAATCTCGCCCGCACCTCGAAGGTGGTGGCGCAGGCCTTCGACGCCGCGCTGGTCGAGGCGGGTGGCACGCTGCCGGTCTGGCTGACCTTGCTGTCGGTCAAGTCGAAGGAATTGGCCAACCAGCGCGAGCTTGCCGGCATGATCGGCATCCAGGGCGCGACGCTGACGCATCACCTCAACGCCATGGAAGCGCAAGGGTTGCTGACGCGCCGCCGCGACCCGGAAAACCGCAGGGTCCACCAGGTGGCGCTGACCGAGACCGGCGAGGCGCTGTTCGAAAAGCTCCGCCTCGCGGCCGTCGCTTTCGACAAGCGGCTGCGGGCTGGTATTCCCGATGAGAGGCTGGCCGAATTCGCCGAGATGCTTGCGTTGCTGCGGGCGAATGCGGGAGGCACCTAGCCGGTTGTATTGAATCGATTGGCAGTCAATGCTATATGACCACAATAGTCATATGATGGAGCTTGGCGATGCGGGAAATTCAACTGAAGGATGCCAAGGCAACGCTTTCGGCAGTAGTCGATAACGCTGTTGCGGGAGAGCCTGCCGTCATCACGCGTCATGGCCGCAAGCAAGCTGTGATCCTATCGTTCAAGGAATACGAAAGGCTGTCGCGCGTGCCAAGCTTTGGACAATTGCTGGCGGCGTTTCCGGGGGGCGAAGACGACATTGCCCCTCGTATCCGCAAACCTGTTCGAAAGGTTGACCTGTAAGGGCGGCCCTTCAGCCGATGTTTTTACTGGACACCAACATCATTTCGGCAATGGCGCCGTCCAAAAGGAATGAGCGGACGGAGTTGGCGGATTGGCTCGATCAGGCCAGCGACCATTTGTTCTTGTCCGTGGTCACGGCATCGGAGATCACCTCTGGAATCGCGAAAGCCGAACGCGAGGGCGCAACGACGAAAACAGCGCTACTCCGTCAATGGTGGCAGGCAATTGAATATCTTTATGGCGAAAGGATATTGCCTCTCGATCTGCGCGCGGCGCATGCCGCGGGATTGATGCTCGATCGTGCCCGGGCGCATCAGCCGGGATTTGAGGACATCGCGATCGCAGCGACAGCCGAAGTGCATGGCTTGACGATCCTAACGGGCAATGAGCGCCATTTTGCACCTCTCGGCGTGCCGATGCTCAATCCGCTGAAGGTGCTACCGGCGCTGCCCGGAGAGCGGCCAGTTCAGTCGTAGCCCGCAATCGCGCCGAAGGCGTAGTGGCGCAGCTTGACCGCCGCGATCAGCGCCGTCAGCTTCGCCTTGCCGTCGAAGGCGTCCTGGAACATCTCGTCATGCATGAGCAGGATCAGCTTGTTCGGCCTGGCGAAATGGCCATAGCCGAACAGATGATCGATCTCGCTGACCAGGTGGTCGACGCTCTGCACCGGCTTGCCGCTGTCCTCATGCACCCATTCGTGGTCCCAGCCATAGAGCCAGAAGCCCGAGGCCGCGACGAATTCGTAATCCGGATCCTCGCGGCCTGCCTCCGCCAGCCCAAGCGAATTGTCGTCCTTCGAATAATTGGGCAGCCGGAACACGTCGCGTCCCGGCAGCCGCGCGTGCACGGCCGGCTTCAAGCCCAGCACGGCGTTCGCCCTGAGCATGTCTGCGACCACGCCTTCGGTGTCGCCGTAGAAATGCTGATAGTGATTGTAGGCGTGGCTGTAGCTGTGGTTGCCGATCGTCACCAGCGGCATCGATTTCGCCCGCTGCAGCAGCGCCCGGTTGGTGGCGTTGGCCTCGGCATGCATGCCGACCATGAACAGCGTCGCCGGCACCTGCTCGGCCTGCAGCACGTCGAGGATATTGCTGGTGCCGTTCAGCGGACCGTCGTCGAAAGTGAGATAGACGGTGCGATCGGCGGCGAAGGCGGGCGACGCGGCGAACAGCAGTATCAGGATAAGAAGTCGAAGCCGCATCCCTGAAATCCGGTGGTAATCCTCGCAAGCCGCCACACCGAAACCGGTCTGTATGCTTGGCACTGCCGAGATGCATCGAGATTCAGGTCAGGTCGAGTCGAGAATGGTGGCTTTCGAGAACCGGCCTACGCCGGCCGTAGCCTTCATAGAGCGGGAACACTTATGAGGGCTTCGGCCGGCGAAGGCCGGAGCGTACTTAACATACGAGAGCACCGGCCTACGCCGGCCGTAGCCTTAATTTAGGTGCCGCTCTATGCATGATTGCTTCGGCCGGCGAAGGCCGGAAGCGCAGAAAGCCGTCATTCGCAGGCCGGCCTCACCTGAATATCGGTGTACCTCAAGCGAGGCTGCCCTGCAGCACTTTAAGCTTCGCCTTCTTCGGGCTGCGCGCCAGCAACCATTCGCGCGCCTTGTCCTGCGGCATCGGGAATGCGATCGAATAGCCCTGCACCTGGTCGCAGCCGATCGCCATCAGCGAGTCGAGCTCCGCCTCGGTTTCGGCGCCCTCGGCGACGATCGAGATGCCGAGCCCGCGGGCAAGCTCGGTGATGGCGCGCACGATCTTGGAGTTGTCGCCGTTCTCGTTGATGTTCTGGACGAAGCGGCGGTCGATCTTCAGCCGGTCGATCTCGTTCGGGTTGACGTGGCTGAGCGAGGCATAGCCGGTACCGAAATCGTCAAGCTCCAGATGCACGCCGGCGGCGCGGATGTGGCGGAGCTTCGAGGCGATGCCTGTCTTCTCGTCGTCGAGGATGACGGATTCGACGATCTCCAGCGCCAGCTTCTGTGGGGGCAGCCCGGCGCGCTCCAGCGTGCCGAACAGGAAGCTGTCGAAATCGGGCTCGCGCAGTTCCGTGCCCGAGACGTTGACGGCGATGCGCCCGAAATCGATGCCGGCGCGGTCCCATTCGGCGGCCTCGTTGATCGCCTTGCCTATGACGATGCGGCCGATCTCCGGCATGAAGCCGCATTTCTCGGCCACGGGGATGAACTCGCCGGGCGAGATCATGCCGCGCGTCTCGTGCTTCCAGCGCACCAGCGCCTCGATGCCGCTGATCTTGCCGCTGGTCAGCGACACTTGCGGCTGGAAATAGACCTCGAAGCTCTTGTTGGCGATGGCCGTGCGGATATCTTGTTCGAGCTGCTTGCGATAGTCGAGCTCGCGGCGCAGCTCCTCCGAGAAGAAGGAGAAGTTGCCGCCGCCGAGCTTCTTGGCGGAGTAGAGCGCCAGGTCGGCATGGACGAGCAGGTCCTGCGCATTGTCGGCGTCGACCGGATAGACCGCGATGCCGGCGCTGGCGCCGGGCATGATGGTCGTGCCCTGGAACGTGATCGGCTCGTTGATCTCGCCAAGGATGCGCTTGGCCAGCGCATGGATGTCCTCGGTGGTGCCTGCGCCGTTGAGGATCATGACGAACTCGTCGCCGCCCAGCCTGGCGCAGAGATCCGACGCGCGGCAGGAATCGCGCATGCGCTGCGCCGTCACCACCAGCACATAGTCGCCTGCCGCATGCCCTAGAGTGTCGTTGATCTGCTTGAAGCGGTCGAGATCGAACTGGATCACCGCCAGGCGCTCGCGGCGGCGCTGCGCTCCCTTGATCAGCGTGTCGAAATGGTCGGTGAGGAAGGTTCGGTTGTGCAGTCCTGTCAGGCCGTCATGCACGGCGATGAAGGCCATCGAGTTGCGGGCATCGACCAGCTCGCGCGTCTTGCGCAGGATGGCGTTGGACATCGGCCGGAAGATGAACAGTGCCACCAGCACGATGACGCCGAGGGTGGCGAAGAACAGCGTGCGGTGCAGGTCGAGGATGTTGCTGGATTTCTCGTCGGCGAAGGCACTGATGCGCTGGCCGAGCGCGGCATAGCCGGACATCGTCGCATTGGCGACGGAGGCGTCGAGGCCGACGCGCTCGCCGCCGCCCTTGTAGCCGTCGCTCTGCATGCCGAGCTGCGACGCGAAGGACGAGACCAGCCTGTCGCCATTGGCGACGAGGCCGACCGAGAAGTAATCAAGGTGGAAGGGCTTGCTGAACAGGACGTATTCGATCGACTTCGGGTCGTTGCGCGCCGGCGAGAGCGGGTCGGCGCCGGTTTCCTTGAGCAGCCGGTCGTAATTGGTCTCGAACTCGCCCGTCGCCTGCTTGAGCGCCGTGACCAGCGCCGGCTGCTTGTCGCGCGAGGCGCCGCCGGTGGCGCTGGCCAGGAAGACGATGCGCTGCGACAGCGCCTTCTGCGTCGAGACGATGTCGAGCACCGCATTGTTGTGCTGTTGCTGCGCCATCAATTGCTGGAGAAGAATGAAGGACGCCACCACCATGGCGGCGATGATCGTCAGCGCCAGCCAGTAGCCGGTCTTGATGAGCAGGATCAGCTTGCGCGAAACGCTATGCACTGGCTGCTGCGACATAACTTAAGAGACCCCACCGGTCGACGGATTCCTGCCCTGGATACGGCGGGAAGACGCTTGCCTGGAAAGGGTTAACAGGTCGGCAAGGGAGGCCGGCGGCCGTCATGGCGGTTCGACAAAGCTCGCAAGATGGTTATCACGTCCTTTCCCGCTTACCCCATTTTTGCTCCTATTGCCGCCGCGCCATGGCGAAGGATTGCGATCGGGCTTTCGCGACGCCACCGAAGCGGTCGCTTTTGCGATGGATTTTTTGCAGCTGTAGCGCGACAGTCCGGCCTCGAACCGAACAGGGCCGGACCATGAGCAAAGCATTCCTTTCCCATATCGACAGTGAGCTCCAGGGCCTGAAATCGGCCGGGCTCTACAAATCCGAGCGGGTGATTTCCTCCATGCAGTCCGCCGAGATCGAGGTGGGCGGGCAAAAGGTGCTGAACTTCTGCGCCAACAACTATCTCGGCCTCGCCGACAGCGAGGATTTGCGCGACGCGGCAAAGCACGCGCTTGACCGCTACGGCTACGGCATGGCCTCGGTGCGTTTCATCTGCGGCACGCAGGAAGAACACAAGGAGCTCGAGGCGACGATCTCGTCCTTCCTCGGCATGGACGACACCATCCTCTATTCCTCCTGCTTCGACGCCAATGGCGGTTTGTTCGAGACGCTGCTTGGCGAGGAGGACGCCATCATCTCGGATGCGCTGAACCACGCCTCGATCATCGACGGCGTGCGCCTCTCCAAGGCCAGGCGCTTCCGCTACGCCAACAACGACATGGCCGATCTCGAAGCCCGCCTGAAGGAGGCGAAGGACTGCCGCTTCCGGCTGATCGCCACCGACGGCGTGTTCTCGATGGACGGCATCATCGCCAATCTCAAGGGCGTCTGCGACCTTGCCGAGAAATACGATGCGATGGTCATGGTCGACGACAGCCACGCGGTCGGTTTCGTCGGCAAGAATGGTCGCGGCTCGGCCGAGCATTGCGGCGTCGAGGGCAGGGTGGACATCATCACCGGGACGCTCGGCAAGGCGCTGGGCGGCGCCTCCGGCGGCTACACGTCGGGCAAGCGAGAGGTGGTGGACTGGCTGCGCCAGCGCTCGCGGCCCTATCTCTTCTCTAACACGCTGATGCCGGCGATCGCCGGCGCATCGATCAAGGTGTTCGACCTGATCCGCAATGGCGACGCGTTGCGCGAGCGCCTATATGCCAATGCGGATCGGTTCCGGTCTCAAATGGGTAAGCTCGGCTTTACATTGGCCGGCGCCGATCACCCGATCATCCCGGTGATGCTGGGCGATGCTGCGCTGGCACAGGAGATGGCGCAGCGCATGCTGAAGCGCGGCATCTATGTCATCGGTTTTTCCTTCCCGGTGGTGCCGAAGGGCCAGGCGCGCATCCGCACGCAGATGTCGGCGGCGCACTCCAGCGCCGACATCGACCGCGGGGTCGAGGCGTTCGGCGCGATCGGCAAGGAACTGGGCGTGATTTCCTGAACGGCCGAAAGCTGCTCCGGATCAAGAGATTCAAGGAACAAAAGAATGTCCAACATGATGAAGGCGCTGGTGAAGGCCAAGGCCGAGCCGGGCATCTGGATGGAAGAGGTGCCGGTGCCGGAGATCGGCCCCAACGACGTGCTGATCAAGGTCAAGAAGACCGCGATCTGCGGCACCGACGTCCACATCTACAACTGGGATCAGTGGGCGCAGAAGACCGTGCCGGTGCCGATGGTGACCGGCCACGAATTCGTCGGCACCGTCGCCGATTTCGGCGCGGCGGTCACCGAATACAAGGTCGGCCAGCGCGTCTCGGGCGAGGGCCATATCGTGTGCGGCCATTGCCGCAATTGCCGCGCGGGCAGGGGCCATCTTTGCCGCAACACGCTTGGCGTCGGCGTCAACCGTCCAGGCGCCTTCGGCGAGTACATGGTGATCCCGCAGCACAATGTCGTGCCGATCCCCGATGACGTGCCGGACGAGATCGCCGCCATCTTCGATCCGCTGGGCAATGCCGTTCACACCGCATTGTCCTTTGACCTGGTCGGCGAGGACGTGCTGGTTACCGGCGCCGGCCCGATCGGCATCATGGGCGCGCTGGTCGCGCAATGCGTCGGCGCGCGAAAAGTCGTGATCACCGACATCAATCCGGTACGGCTCGATCTGGCGCGCAAGCTTGGCGTGCAGCATGTCGTCGACGCCTCAAAGGAAAAGCTGCGTGACGTGATGCCGTCGATCGGCATGAGCGAAGGTTTCGACGTCGGGCTCGAGATGTCGGGCGCGGCGCCTGCTTTCCGCGACATGATCGACACCATGAACAATGGCGGCAAGATCGCCATCCTCGGCATCGCGCCGACCGGCTTCGAGATCGACTGGAACAAGGTCATCTTCAAGATGCTGCATCTCAAAGGCATCTACGGCCGCGAGATGTTCGAGACCTGGTACAAGATGATCGCCCTGGTGCAGGGGCCTCTGGATGTGTCGGGGCTGATCACGCATCGGATCGGCATCGACGATTTCCAGGTGGGATTCGATGCAATGAGGAGTGGGAGTTCGGGCAAGGTGGTGATGGATTGGTAGGCCCTGAAGGGAGACGTCGAGTTCCTTCGCCCCCCTCTCTGTCCTGCCGGACATCTCCCCCTCAAGGGGGGAGATCAGCTGTCATGCCGGCCTTCGCCAATCGCAGACGCTGCAAGACGAGCGCCGTTGCCGAAGCTGCCAATCTCCCCCCAAGAGGGGGAGATGTCCGGCAGGACAGAGAGGGGGGGCCTCGCGCCAGCCTATCAGTTCTTTTCTTCCAAAGCTTTCTCCAGCGCCGCGACCCCTTCCACAACCGCCATTCGCTCCTCCACGCCCAATCTCCCCAGCAGCTCCCTCTCAAACGCCTTCGCAAGCGGCACCATCTCGCGATAGGCGGCGAGCCCCGCCTTGGTCAGCGCCAGATGCTCGACGCGGCGGTCGTTCTCGTCCGGCGTGCGCGTCAGCCAGCGCCGCCGCTCCAGCTCCGCCACAGCGCGCGACACCTTGGTCTTGTGCATGGCCGACTGCTCGCCGAGTTCGGTCGCCGTCATTGTGCCGCGCTCGCCAAGCCCGGAGAGCGTGCGCCATTCCGGTCGCGTAAGGCCATGCCGATCTTTGTAGATTTTCGAGAATTCGCGGCTCACGGTGTCGGCCAGCCGATAAAGTCGGTAGGGCAGGAAGCTTTCCAGCTCGAGGATATCCGGTTCCATGAAATGCTCCCCGAGGCAGCGCAGCCGTTGATAGTTACATTTTCAATGGTTACAAATGAAACAAGTTTGGTCAATATCGCCGGCAGGACGCGTCTCGGGACGCTTGCAAGCCGGGATCAGGGAGGATCGGATGGCCTTTTCCTACATGCCGGGCTTCGGCAATGATTTCGAGACCGAGACGCTGCCCGGCTCGCTGCCGCAGGGCCGCAACTCGCCGCAGCGGCCGGCCTACGGGCTCTATGCCGAGCAGCTTTCGGGTTCGCCCTTCACCGCGCCGCGCGGCACCAACGAGCGCTCCTGGCTCTACCGCATCCGTCCAAGCGTAAAACACACCGGCCGCTTCAAGGCCGCGAGCTACCCCTTGTGGAAGACCGGGCCGAATATCGGCGACCATGAACTGGCGCTCGGCCAATACCGCTGGAACCCGACGCCAATGCCCAGCGAGCCGACCGATTTCATCTCCGGCATGCGCACCTTCACCACGGCCGGCGACGCGGTCGGCCAGTCCGGCATGGCCGCGCATATCTATGTCGCCAACCGCTCGATGGTGGACGACCATTTCTTCAACGCCGACGGCGAATTGCTGGTCGTGCCGCAGGTCGGCGCGCTGCGCTTCGTGACCGAAATGGGCGTCATCGAGCTTAAGCCCGGCGAGATCGCCGTGCTGCCGCGCGGCCTCGTCTTCAAGGTCGAGCTCGCCGACAAGGAGGCGCGCGGCTATGTCTGCGAGAATTATGGCGCCAAGTTCACCATGCCGGACCGCGGCCCGATCGGGGCCAATTGCCTGGCCAATCCGCGCGACTTCAAGACGCCCTGCGCCTGGTTCGAGGAGAAGGAGACGCCCTGCCGGCTGATCGTCAAATGGTGCGGCACTTTCCACGTCACCGAGCTCGGCCATTCGCCGCTGGACGTCGTCGCCTGGCACGGCAATTACGCGCCCTACAAATATGATCTGGCGACGTTTTCGCCGGTCGGCGCCATCCTGTTCGACCACCCCGATCCGTCGATCTTCACCGTGCTGACGGCACCCAGCGGCGAGGAGGGCACCGCCAATGTCGACTTCGTCATCTTCCCGCCGCGCTGGCTGGTGGCGGAGAACACCTTCCGTCCACCCTGGTATCACCGCAACATCATGAGCGAGTTCATGGGCCTGATCCACGGCCAGTACGATGCCAAGGAGGAAGGCTTTGTTCCCGGCGGCATCAGCCTGCACAACCAGATGCTGGCGCACGGGCCGGACGCGTCGGGTTTTGAGAAAGCCACCCGCTCGGAGCTGAAGCCGGTCAAGCTCGACAACACCATGGCCTTCATGTTCGAGACGCGCTTCCCCCAGATGCTGACGCGCTATGCCGCCGAGCTCGGCAGCTTGCAGGAGAACTACATCGACTGCTGGGCCGACCTGAAGAAGCGTTTTAACGGCACGCCTGAAGGCGATTGGTCCTGATCGGCGGATCATTGTCAGGAAAACGTGTCGAGGCGACTTGACGATCGCTCGCGCGCGCTTTGTTGTGTGACAAAGCGGTGAAAAGGCCGCCAGGAGAGGAAACCGCATGAAGCTTGCTACTTTGAAGAACGGGACGCGCGATGGGAAACTGGTCGTGGTCTCGCGCGATCTGACGCGGTTCACCGATGCTTCCTTCCTGGTGCCGACGCTGCAGGCCGCGCTCGACGATTGGCGCCGTATTGCGCCGCATCTGGCGGCGATGGCTGAATCGCTGGAGACCAACGCAGTGCCTTCGGCACGGTTTCATGAGCATGACGCGCATTCGCCGCTGCCGCGCGCCTATCAATGGGCGGACGGCTCGGCCTATGTGAACCATGTCGAGCTGGTGCGAAAGGCGCGCGGCGTCGAGATGCCGGCAAGCTTCTGGACCGATCCGCTGATCTACCAGGGCGGCTCCGACTCATTCATTCCGCCGCGCGATCCGATCCGCATGGCCGACGAGGCTTTCGGCATCGACATGGAGGCTGAGGTCGCCGTCATCGTCGACGATGTGCCGATGGGCGCCGGACTGGCGGAGGCGAAAGAGGCCATCCGTCTCGTTATGCTGGTCAACGACGTGACGCTGCGCGCCATCACCGGGCCTGAATTGGCCAAAGGCTTCGGCTTCTTCCAGTCGAAACCGTCTTCCGCTTTCTCGCCGGTCGCGGTCACGCCGGACGAACTTGGCGACGCCTGGGACGGCGGCAAGGTCAATCTTGCGCTGCTCGCCGATCTCAACGGCAAGCCGTTCGGCCGCGCCAATGCCGGCGTCGACATGACCTTCGACTTCCCGGCGCTGATCGCGCATGGGGCAAAGACACGGCCGCTCGCCGCCGGCACCATCATCGGCTCCGGCACCGTCTCCAACAAGCTCGATGGCGGGCCGGGCAAGCCGGTTTCGGCGGGCGGCGCCGGCTATTCCTGCATTGCCGAGCTGCGCATGATCGAAACCATCGAGAGCGGCGAGCCGAAGACGCCTTTCCTGCGTTTCGGCGACATTGTGCGCATCGAGATGAAGGATAAGGCCGGCCATTCGATCTTCGGCGCCATCGAGCAAAAGGTCGAGAAACACGAGGGCTGAGCGGAGAAAGGAACCTGAAAAGGTGACCCTGCTCGAGCACCTGCGCCGCATGGCGCGCAACAATTTATGGTCGAACGACCAGCTCTATCGTGCCGTGCTCGCTCTCAAGCCCGGCGAGTTCGAAGCCGGGCGCACCAGCTTCTTTCCGTCAATCAGGGAGACGCTCAACCACACCCTCGCGGTCGACCTCCTCTATTTCGACTTCCTGACCGATGGCGGTCTCGGCGCCTCCGCTTACGACAACTTCGTACCGTTCGACGATGCGGCAAGCCTGGCGACGGCGCAGGCCGATTTCGACCGCAGACTTGTCGCTTTCTGCGATGGTCTATCCGAAGCCGATCTCGATCGCCACGTCATCACCGATCGGCGCGAGGACGGCATGATCCCCGAACGGATCGGCGACATCCTCGCCCATGTCTTCCTGCACGACATCCATCACCGCGGCCAGGTGCACGCGATGCTTTCCGGCACCTCGGTGGCGCCGCCGCAGCTGGATGAGTTCCTGCTCGACTACGACATCAAGCTGAGGAAGGACGAGGTCGAGCGGTTGGGGCTGTGAGCGAGACGGCTGCGTTGAAAAATTATTGTAGTTACGAAAATCGTTGACTTAATTATTGTAGGTACATAAATTCTGATGAAGATCGTTTGGGACGAACCGAAACGGTGGGCCAACATTGACAAACACGGCTTGGATTTCGCTGCGTTGGACAAGGAGTTTTTCCTTGCGTCGACAATCCGGGCGGCCAAAGCCGGCCGTTTCATGGCGATTGGTCGGATGGTCGGCGGTGTTGTTGCAGTGGTCTTTGCCCGGCTTGGCTCCGAGGGCATCTCGATAATTTCGATGCGACCAGCCAACCAGGCGGAAAGGAGATTGTTCGATGGCAAAGTCTAAGCTGAACATCACAAAGTCCGACAAGGAGTTCAAGTCAGGCAAAGGTTTCACCAAGGAAGATTGGGACGCAGTTTCCGACAACCCCGAATGGACCGAGGAGGACTTCCGAAACGCGCGTCCCTTCACCGAAGCGTTCCCCGATCTTGCCGAAAGCATTCGCCGTTCGCGCGGCCGGCCGGCGCTCGACAATCCGAAGAGACAGGTGACGCTGCGCCTCGATAGCGATGTGGTTGCCCGCTTCCGCGCCGGCGGACCCGGCTGGCAGAGTCGGATAAACGACATCCTGCGGAAGGCCGCCGGCCTTTAAAAGTAGTTCGATCGTATGGCACTCAGCCCAGCGCGACCTCGTATTGGGCAAAATGCGAATCTGACGTCAGGATCGCCAGGTTCTCTATCCGCGCCTGTGCAATCAGCAGCCTATCGAACGGATCGCCATGGTGAGGCGGCAGATCGCCGACTGCGTGCGCGTGCTGCAAGGTAACCGCGAGGGGCTGAAACCGCATCCTCGGAAGCAACGTCGGCAGGTCATTTGGCGCCTGAAGCTTTCCAATTGACCGTTTGATCGCGATTTCCCAAACGCTCGCCGCGCTCGCGAACACCACCGCGTCCGAGTCAAGGATGGCGCGATGCTGTTCGCTGAGACGTCGATCATCCGAAATCGACCAGAGGATAATGTGCGTATCGGCGAGAAACGGCCCAGTCGTCATTTGACGTATTCGTCCCATTCGGGACCGAGTTCGTCGAAGTCGTCCGCAATCCAGATCTTGCCTTTCAAGGCGCCGATACGCGGCAACGGTTCCACCACTGCCGGAGGTACGATACGCGCGGCCACCTTGCCATGGCGCGTAAGCACAATCTCCTCGCCGGCTTCTGCGCGGCTCACGAGTTCCGACAATTTGGCCTTGGCTTCTGCGATGGAAACATTCATGGAGCGATCCTTTATGACCATAATTTAGGTCATAATTGATCGTGCCGCAAGATATCGCCGGGCCGCTACGCCGCCTTGCCGTCCAGCTTGATCACGCCGCGCTTGATCTGATCCTGTTCGATCGACTCGAACAGCGCGCGGAAGTTGCCTTCGCCAAAACCTTCGTCGCCCTTGCGCTGGATGAATTCGAAGAAGATCGGCCCGATCACGGTCTTTGAGAAGATCTGCAGCAGGATCTTGGTCATGCCGCCGTCAACCACGCCTTCGCCGTCGATAAGGATGCCGTGCTTCTTCATGCGCTCGATCGGCTCATCGTGGCCATGCACGCGCTCGTGCGACATCTCGTAATAGATGTCGGGCGGGCCGGGCATGAACTTCAAGCCGTTGGCGGCAAGCTTGTCGGTCGCCTCGTAGATCGCGTCGGTGCCAACCGCAATGTGCTGGATGCCCTCGCCATTGTACTTCTTCAGATACTCGGCGATCTGGCTGGTCTCGTCCTTGGACTCATTCAGCGGAATGCGGATCTTGCCGCAGGGCGAGGTGATGGCGCGGCTGACCAGGCCGGTGATCTTGCCGTCGATATCGAAGAAATGGATCTGCTTGAAGCCGAACAGGTCGCGGTAGAAATCCCACCACTTGTCCATATTGCCGCGATAGACATTGTGGGTCAGGTGATCGAGGAAATAGAAGCCGACGCCTTCCGGCTTCGGGTCGCGCTCGCCCAGCCATTCGAACTCGGCGTCATAGGCCGAACCCTTTTCGCCATAAGCCTCGATGAAATAGAGCAGCGAGCCGCCGATGCCGACGATTGCCGGTACGTCGAGCGCCTTGTCGGCGCCTTCATAAGGCGTGGCGCCCTTCGATACGGCATGGTCGAAAGCGTGCTTGGCATCGACGACGCGCCAAGCCATCGAGGCCGCGCAGGGCCCGTGCTTTTCGACGAACTTCATGGCATGCGAGCCGGGCTCGGCATTGACGACATAGTTGATGTCGCCCTGGCGCCAGACGGTGATGTCCTTGCTGCGATGCTTCGCCACGGCGACATAGCCCATGCGGGTGAACAGCTCGGCAAGCTTTGCCGGCTCGGCATGCGCGAACTCGACGAACTCGAAGCCGTCGGTGCCGGCCGGGTTCTGCTTGCTGATCCTGGCGGGTGGGGCGTCGTGCGGGAAGGGGCCCATGGCAGTCCTCCAAAAGTTGTTGCGGCCGGGCTTGGCCATCTTTCTCCATGATAGCGCGGGACAGCCGCACGGTGCTTGCATTCAACCCCTAGAAATGCGCATGATGTGCGCAATTTGTGCACGATTGGAGGATAATCCATGGATGATGCGCGCCTTGACCAATTTGACCGCAAGATAATGGCGCTTTTGCAGGACGACGCGCGCTATACCAACAACGACCTGGCGGAGCGCGTGAACCTGTCGCCCTCGCAATGCTCTCGCCGGCGTCTGCGCTTGGAGGAGGACGGCTATATAAAGGGCTACCGCGCCGTGCTCGACCGCGACCGTCTCGGCTTTTCGCTGGTCAACGTCATTTCGGTGACCCTGGCCACCCATAACCGTGACAATGCCCGCCGCTTCGGCGAGCTGGTGGCCCGCCTGCCCGAGGTGCAGGAGGCGCACGCGCTGACCGGCGAGATGGACTACATCTTGAAGGTGGTGACGCCCGACCTCAAGTCGCTGTCGGAGTTCGTCAACGGCGTGCTCCTGCCGCACGAATCCGTGCAGCATGTGAAGACGGCGATCGTGCTGGAGACGTTGAAGGAAACCGGTGCGCTGCCGATTTAAGCTATGCTGATTCAGGTGAGTCCGGCCTGCAAATGACGGCTTCCTGCGCTTCCGGCCTTCGCTGGCCGAAGCCCTCGTAAGGTCTCCGCTCTATGAAGGCTACGGCCGGCGTAGGCCGGTTCTCGTAAGCCGCCATTTTCGGCTCGGACTGACCTGAATCTCAGCACACCTTCGCTGGGATATTCACCCCCGCTGCTGCTGGATCAGCCCATAAAGGTTGGTGCAGCGCGCGCCTGAACGGCAATAGGCGAACACCGGCCCCTCGAGCTCGTCGAGCGCGGCGGCCTGGTCCTCGACATTGTCCATTGTGATCTGACCGCTGATGACCGGAATGTACCGGAACGCAAGCCCGGCTGCCTCGGCCGCGGCCTGGACGCTCTCGGCCGAAGGCTGACCCGGCTGCTCGTCGTCCGGCCGGTTGCATATCACGCTCTTGAAGCCGGCGTCCTTGATGACGGCTATATCCTCGGGCTGGATCTGGCCGGAGACTGAATAGTCGTCGCTGATCTGGCGGTATTCCATGGTGTCCTCGCAAGTTTGGTGCCTCGTGGCTTGGCTGGTGTTCTGCCACTCCCCGAGCGATCCGGCAACTGCTGCTAGGCCGAGGCCGGCTGGGCGAGCCGAGTTCGGGCGAAGCGGGCCACGACGATGCCGGCGATGACCGCCGCGACAAAGACCGGCGTCGACGAGTAGCCAAGGCCGAGCGCCGGAATTGAGGCCCCGGGACAAAAGCCGGCAATGCCCCAGCCGATGCCGAAGACAGCAGCGCCGCCGACCATTTGCCGGTCGATGGTGCTTTTAGACGGCGAGGCAAAGGCGCTCTCGAACACCGGCACCTCGCGCCGGCCGAACACCAATCGGTAGCCGGCGAAGGCGACCGCCAGGCCGCCGCCCATCACGAAGATCAGGCTCGGATCCCAGGTGCCGGCAATGTCGAAGAAGTTCAGCACCTTCGCCGGATTGATCATGCCGGAAACAGCGATGCCCAGGCCGAAAAGCCCACCGATCAGAAAGGCCGAGACGAGTTTGCGCATAGGTCAGCCTCCCATCACGTGGCGGATGATGAAGACGGTGACGAAAGCGGTCGCCATGAAGGTGGCGACCGCGACGAACGAACGAGGCGACAACCGCGCGATGCCGCAAATACCGTGCCCGCTGGGGCAACCGCCGCCGAAATGCACGCCGATGCCGACCAGGAAGCCGCCCACGACGAGCGCCGTCGTCGGGACCGGCACGCTGAACGGGATCTGCTTGCCGGCAAGCGCCAAGAGCAGGGGGGCGGCGATGGCGCCTGCGAGAAACATTGCGCGCCACTGCCACTCGGCCGACAGCGGCGGGATGACGCCGGTCAAGATGCCGGTCATGCCGGCGACGCGGCCGTGCAAAGCCATCAGCAGCACGGCCGACAGGCCGATGAGGGCGCCGCCGAGCAGGGACTGGAGAGGCGTGAAGTCGGTCATGGAAAGGGCCAATCCGAATTGCATCAACCGCTGTAGCAGATAGACATTTCCATGCGCGAATCCAGCCGGAACTTGGTCCGGGTGGAAGGAGTGGCTGTTTCTGCGCCTGGGTTGTTCCTCAACTCCCCAGGATCGCGCCTTTGATCTGCGTGATGTTGTTGTGCATCATGTCGATATAGGTCGACGCGGGGCCATCGGACGCCGACAGCGCGTCCGAATAGAGCGTGCCGCCGACCTTGATGCCGGTCTCGCCAGCGATCTGCTCGATCAGCCGCGGATTGCTGATGTTTTCCAGGAAGATCGCCGCCGCCTTGTCCTGCTTCACCTGTTTCACAAGCTTGGCGACGTCGGCGGCCGACGGTTCGGAATCGGTCGAGATGCCCTGCGGCGCCAGGAAGGTCAGGCCGTATTCGTGCTCGAAATAGCCGAAGGCGTCATGCGAAGTGATGACGACGCGCTTCGCCTCTGGGATCGACTGGATCGCTGCCTTAACTTCCGTCTCCACCGCGTCGAGCTTGGTGGTGTAGGCGGCGGCATTGGCCTTGTAGCTGTCGCAGCCTTCCGCGTCGGCCGCGCAGAACGCCTCGGCGATGTTCTTCACATAGATCTTGGCATTGGCGATCGATTGAAAGGCGTGCGGATCGGTGACGGTCTTGCCGCCGCTGGTGTCGGCGCCTTCAGCCGCGTCCGCATCGGCGAATTCCGGCTTGAAGTCGATCGGCGTCACGCCCTTGGTCAGCGTCACGATCGCGGCCTTGGTGGCGCTGGCGTCGACCAGGCGCTGCAGGAAACCCTCGAAATGCAGGCCGTTGACCAACACCACGTCGGCTTTGGCCATCGCCACCGCGTCGGCCGGGCTCGCCTCATAGACATGCGTGTCGCCGTCCGGCCCGACGATGGTGGTGATGTTGACGCGGTCGCCGCCGACGTTTTTCGCAAAGTCGGCAATCACCGTGAAGCTCGCCACGACCTTGAGCGGCGCCGCGAAGGCAGTCGACGTAGCGAGAGCGCTTAATGTTATAACGCTCAACGTCAGCGCGGCGCGGAAGGATTTCAGCATTGGAGTCTCCTTGCTTGGGGATTAGGGTTAGAGCGAGATGAGGTTAGATTGGAACATTCTGCCGGCGCTGGTTTAGACCAAGGCCGATGGATTTGGTCCAAACCAGCCCGGCCCTCCGGGTTTCCGGGCGGCGGGCACCCGCGGCGTCGAGCCGCTTGGGCGATGGAACCCCATCGCCCGGCGCGCCTCTCCTACCGGATTGCATCGCCGCCCGAGAAATAGAATGATCCAATCTAACCTCATGTCGCTCTAAGCAGTCCGGTGTCGGTGATGCACGATGCGGGCGCGCAGCACGCCGCGCGTGCCGAACAGGATCGAGCAGAAATAGACGACGCCCGCCGAAAGGATGATCGCCGGGCCGGAGGGCAGCGAGGCGTGGTAGGACAACAACAGTCCGGCGATGCAGGAGGCGAAGCCGATCAGCACCGCCAAGACGCACATCGGCTCCACGCGCGCCGTCCAGAAGCGGGCAGCGGCGGCCGGCAGCATCATCAGTCCGACCGAGAGCAGTGTGCCAAGCGCCTGGAAGCCGCCGACGAGGTTGAGCACGACGAGGCCGAGGAAGATGAAATGCACCGGGCTGCCCATGCGGCTGACCGAGCGCAGGAACAGCGGGTCGAGGCACTCGGCGACCAGCGCGCGCCAGAAGATGGCGAGGCAGGCGAGCGTCACCACCACGATGCCGCCGATCAGGATCAGCGCCTCATTGTTGAGCGCCAGCACCGTGCCGAACAGCACATGCATCAGGTCGACGCTGGAGCCGCGGATCGACACCATCAGCACGCCGACGGCAAGCGAGATGAGATAGAAGGCCGCCATCGAGGCGTCCTCGCGCTGGATAGTGAAGCGCGAGACCGCGCCCGCGCCGAGCGCCACGATGATGCCGGCAATCAGCCCGCCGACCGTCATCGGCAGGATTTCGAGGCCATAGAGCAGGAAGCCGGCGGCCGCGCCCGGCAGGATGGCATGCGCCATCGCGTCGCCCGACAGGCTCATGCGCCTCAGCATCAGGAAGACGCCGACCGGGCAGGCGCCGAGCGACAGCATCAGCGAGCCGAACAGCGCCCGCTGCATGAAGGCGAAATCGGCGAAGGGCGCGATGAAAAGGCCGTAGAGGAACTCCATCACGCCGCCCTCGGTCCTGAGCCGTGCTGATGGTCATGGTGGTGATCATGCGCATGATCGTGAGGGTCGTGATCATGGTCATCGGGCTCGCACCACGGCGCATTCTCTTCCCACGCCTCGTGGAAGCGCCTTGCCTTGAGCAGGTTTTCCGGCCGCAGCGTTTCCTTTGTGTCGCCCCAGGCGACGGGCTGGCGCGCGAGCAGCAGCGTCTCCGGGAAATTCTGCCGCACGAGATCGAGGTCGTGCACCACGACCATGATCGTGCGTTCTTCGCCATGCCAGCGCTTTATCAGCTGGATGAGATCGCCGACCGTCTTGGCATCGACCGCGTTGAACGGCTCGTCGAGCAGGATGAGGTCGGCATCCTGCAAAAGCACCCGGGCAAACAGCGTGCGCTGCAACTGGCCGCCGGAGAGCGTGTCGATCGGCCGCTTCTCGAAGCCGCCAAGGCCAACCGCCATCAGCGCCTTGCTGACCGACTCGCGGTCTTCCCTGGTGTAACGGCCGAGCATGCCGCGCTTCGGCCACAGTCCGAGCGAGACGAGATCGACGACGCGCGCCGGAAAGGACCGGTCGAGCTCCGACTGCTGCGGCAGATAGGCCGTGCGCACGCCAGGCATGCGGACCACGGCGCCTTCCATCGGCTTCAGCACGCCCACGATGCCCTTCATCAGCGTCGACTTGCCCGAACCATTGGCGCCGACCACGGCGGTCAGCGAGCCTTTGCGGACGGTGCCGTTCAAATGATGGATGGCCGGGTGGCTGTTATAGCCCAGCGTCAGGTCGCGGAAGGTCAGGCAGGCAGTGGTCATCAGGCGGCGGTCCGCGAAATCGAGTGCGTTGTCGATATGTGATGTTATTACATTAGTCAACACGCCGGCCCGGCGGAATTGTGTCACGACCGGTCAACTCGCCCTGTAGGCGTGCCGTTCGGGACCGGACATTGGCTCAATTGGTTTCGCGCCCGCCGGCCTTGCCCCGCGCCGGCCCGGACTCTAAACAGCAGCGACTCCCACAACGAAGGAACCTCCAATGAGCATTCGTCGCATCGATGTCGGCCCGCGCATGAGCCAGATCGTCATTCATGGCAACACCGTCTATCTGGCCGGCCAAGTCGGTCAGCCCGGCGGCAACGTCGCATCGCAGACGCGCGACATCCTGAAGACCATCGACGAATTGCTGGCCAAGGCCGGCACCGACAAGACCAAGATCGTGCAGGCGATCATCTGGCTGGACGACATGAAGACCTTTGCCGAAATGAATTCGGAATGGGACAAGTGGGTGCCGCAGGGCCACACCCCGGCGCGCGCCACCGGCGAAGCCAAGCTCGCCACCCCGGAATATTTGGTCGAGATCATTGTGACGGCTGCGCTGTAGCGCCAGCCTTGCCTTCTCCCCCTGTGGGGTGAGAAGTGGTCCGCATAGCGGACGAAAAGCCAATTACTTGGCTTTTCGAATTTCGAACGCCTTGAGCTTGCGAAAGGCCGGGTGGTGGCCGCGAAGCGGCCGGATGAGGGGTGCTGGAAGGATCGGGGCGCTGAAGATCTTGGCGCTCCAAGCGCTTGGATTTCCTGGCGCTGAGTTCCTTCCAGCACCCCTCAACCGTCTCGGCGCTGCGCGCCGATCCACCTTCTCCCACAAGGGGAGAAGGCGAGGGGCTAGCCCTGCGATGGCGTGAACCTAGCCACCAGCGTGTGGCTCTCGGCCGGATAGATGAACCGCACATGCGTCACCGGGTGCTCGGCGCTCCAGGTGCGGCGCTCGACAACCAGGCAGGGCGCGCCGGGATCGATGTCGAGCGCGTCGGCGATTGTCTCGTCCGCCGCCATGGCGCGGATGCGGTGCTCGGCCTCGCTCCACGGCACGCGACCGATCAGCCAGGGGCCGGGCGCGATATCGAGAAACTCCTCCTCGCCGGCCTCGGTTACAGCCGAAAGATTGATCAGCCGCTGCTCGAGCGCGAAGGGCCGTTCGCCGGCAAAATGCAGGCTCTCCAGCGCCAGCACCGGACCCGGTGCGGAAAGCCCGAGCAACGCGCGGTCCTCGGCGCTGCTGCGCCGTTTCAGGCGCTCCAGCCGCTCATAGCGATAGGGCAGGCCGAGCGCCTCGACCTCGATCCGGATGTCGTGCAGTTCCAGCACCGCCGCCTGTGATTGCGGCTGGCGCACGAAGCTGCCGGAGCGGCGCCTACGCTCGATCAACCCGGCTTTGGCGAGTTGCGACAGCGCCTTGTTCACCGTCATGCGCGAGCAATTGTATTGAGCCGTCAGCTCGTGCTCGAAGGGGATGCGATGTCCAGGCGCCCAGGCGCCCGACAGGATTTTTTCGCGGATGTCCGACAGGATGCGCTGGTGCAGCGAGAGAATCTCGCCGCTTTCGACATCGTCTGTCTCGACCAAGCTCATCGGACGGTCCTGTTCAGCCTTGCGACAATGCGGTCATGACTTGGCGGAACCGCGCGGCGACAGCCTCGCGCTTCGCGTGCCTGCCGCCGCTGACCTGCTTCTTGCCATGCACCCAGACACAATCGACCTTGCTGCCATTGGCAAAGATCCAGGCGTCGAGGATCGCATCGCCCGTCTTGCCGGTCAGCGATGGGTGGCCGGCGTCAAGCGAGACGAGATCGGCAGGGCCGCCCGCGGCAATCCGGGAAGGCCCGGCGCCGAGCGCCTGGCTGCCGCCGTCGAGCGAAGCGTCGAACAGCGCGCGCCCCATGGATCCGCCCGCGCGGGCCAGCACGTTGCGGGCGCGATGGGCGAGGCGCTGCGAATATTCGAGCTGCCGAAGCTCGTCCGGCAGGCCGATCAGCACATTGGAATCGGACCCGACGCCGAAGCGACCGCCATGCTCGACGAACAGCGGCGCCGCAAACGTGCCATCGCCGAGATTGGCCTCGGTGATCGGGCAGAGCCCGGCGATGGCGCCGCTTTTGGCCATGGCGATCGTTTCGGCCTCGGTCATATGCGTGGCGTGGATCAGGCACCAGCGCTTGTCCACCGTGGCGTTGGCGAGCAGGAATTCGACCGGACGCTTGCCCGACCAGGCAACGCAATCCTCGACCTCCTTTACCTGTTCGGCGACATGGATGTGGATCGGTCCGTCCGGCGCCATCGCCGCGACCGCATTGAGCTCGCCCGGCGTTGCGGCGCGCAGGCTGTGCGGCGCGACACCGACGACGGCCTGCTCCAACGAGCGAACGCCCTCGCGGGCTTTCCCAAGCAGACGTCCGAAGCGCTCGACATCATTGATGAATCGCCGCTGGCCCTCGTTCGGGGCGGCGCCGCCGAAGGCGGAATGGGCATAGAAGACAGGCAGCAGCGTCAGCCCGATGCCGGTGTCGGCGGCCGCGGCGGCGATCCGCTCCGCCATCTCGGCGATGTTGGCGTAAGGCTTTCCGTCGCGGTCGTGATGCAGGTAATGAAATTCGCCGACGCGCGAGAAGCCGGCCTCCAGCATTTCGACATAGAGCTGTGACGCGACCGCCTCGACCTGGTCCGGCGTCATCGACAGGGCGAAGCGGTACATCACCTCGCGCCAGCTCCAGAAACTGTCGGCCGAAGGGCCGCGCAACTCGGCAAGACCTGCCATGCCGCGCTGGAAGGCGTGGCTGTGCAGATTGGGCATGCCCGGCACGACGATGGCATGGCGCTCGTCGCCGGCCTGCGCGGAAGCGCCGGCCTCGACCGTGGAGAAGCGGCCGCCGTCGAAGGCGATCCTTACATTGCCCTGCCAACCACCGGGCAGCAGCGCCTGTTCCGCAAAGATCGCCGTCACTTTTCTCTCCGAATCTGAACGCGCCAGCGACGATACCACTTGCGCCGCGTTTTAATATGTATATACATAATCGCCATCCAATCAAATGGAAAAGATGATGGGTGGAGCAAACAGAAAGAGCGGCCATCGGGTCTGGCGCAATGCGCGCCTGGCGACCATGGCCGATGGTGCGGCCGGTCTCGGCATCGTCGAGAAAGGCTCGGTCGCCGCGCGCGATGGGCTTATTGTCTATGCCGGCCCTGAGGCCGATATGCCGGCCGCTGCCGGGCAGGGCGCCGAGGCCGTCGATTGCGCTGGCCGCTGGATCACGCCCGGCCTGATCGATTGCCATACGCATCTGGTCTATGCGGGCAATCGCGCCAACGAATTCGAGATGCGGCTGGCCGGCGCCACTTATGAGGAAGTGGCGCGCGCCGGCGGCGGCATCGTCTCCTCGGTCAAGTCGCTGCGCAGCGCCGGCGAAGACGAGCTGGTCGCCCAGACGCTGCCGCGCCTCGACGCGCTGATGGCCGAAGGCGTCACCACCGTCGAGGTGAAATCGGGCTACGGCCTCGATGCCGACAATGAGAAGAAGTCGCTGCGCGCCGCCCGCCGGCTGGCCGATGAGCGTCCGGTCACGGTCCGCACCACTTGCCTTGCCGCGCATGCGCTGCCGCCCGAAGCCAGGGGCGACAAGGACGCGTTCATCGATCTCGTCGCCAACACCATCCTGCCGCAGGTCGCCGCCGAAAAACTCGCCGACGCCGTCGATGGTTTTTGCGAGGGCATTGCATTCTCGCCGGAACAGATGGCGCGCGTCTTCGACAAGGCCAAGGCGCTCGGCCTGCCGGTGAAGCTGCATGCGGATCAGCTCTCCAACCTGCATGGCGCGGCCCTTGCCGCCCGCTATGGCGCGCTGTCGGCCGACCACCTCGAATATACGGACGAGGAGGGCGCTGCGGCGATGGCCAAGGCCGGCACCGTTGCGGGCATCCTACCCGGCGCCTACTACTTCATCCGCGAGACCAAGAAGCCGCCGGTCGATCTCTTCCGCCGCCACGGCGTGAAGATGGCTGTCGCCACCGATTCCAATCCCGGCACCTCGCCGCTCACTTCGCTGCTGCTCACCATGAACATGGCCGCGACGCTGTTCGGCATGACTGTCGACGAATGCCTTGCCGGCGTCACCCGCGAAGCCGCGCGCGCCCTTGGCCTGCTGGGCAACACCGGCACGCTTGAAGCCGGCAAATCGGCCGATCTCGCCATCTGGGACATCGAGCGCCCGGCCGAACTCGTCTACCGCATGGGCTTCAACCCGCTCCATGCCCGTATCTGGAGAGGACAATGACCGAACTTACCCTGACGCCCGGCAACGCGACGCTTGCCGACTGGCGCGCCATCTATCGCGGCGCCGTGCCGAAGCTCGACGCCGCCTGCCGGCCGAAGATCAAGGCGAGCGCCGAAGCGGTGGCCCGCATCGTCGCCAAGGGTGAGCCGGTCTATGGCATCAACACCGGCTTCGGCAAATTGGCCAGCGTCCGCATTCCGGCCAACGATCTCGAAACGCTCCAGCGCAACATCGTGCTCTCGCATGCCGCCGGCGTCGGCGAGCCGATGCCCGTCGCCGTGGTGCGGCTGATGATGGCACTGAAGCTCGCCAGCCTCGCCCAGGGCGCCTCCGGCGTGCGGCCCCAGACCATCGAATTGCTGGAAGCCATGCTCGCCAACGACGTCATCCCCGTCGTACCGGCGCAAGGCTCGGTCGGCGCGTCCGGCGACCTCGCACCGCTTTCCCATATGACGGCCGTGATGATCGGCGTCGGCGAATGCTTCACCCCGCATGGCCGCTTCCCGGCCAAGGTGGCCTTCGTCTCGCACGGGCTGGAGCCGGTGACACTCGGCGCCAAGGAAGGCCTGGCCCTGCTCAACGGCACCCAGTTCTCGACGGCTTTCGCTCTCGCCGGCCTGTTCGAGGCGGAGACGCTCTATCAGTCGGCACTGGTCGCCGGCGCGCTGTCGACCGACGCCGCAAAGGGCTCCGACGCCCCCTTCGACCCGCGCATCCATCTGTTGCGCAAGCATCGCGGCCAGATCGAGACGGCCGATGCCCTGCGCAACCTGATGGCCGGCAGCGCGATCCGTGAATCGCACCGCGTCGGCGACGAGCGCGTGCAGGATCCGTACTGCCTGCGCTGCCAGCCGCAGGTGATGGGCGCCGCCCTCGACGTGCTGCGCAAGGCCGCCGACACGCTTCGGACCGAGGCCAATGGCGTCACCGACAATCCGCTGATCTTTGCCGAGGACGACACCGCGCTTTCGGGCGGCAATTTCCACGCCGAGCCGGTGGCCTTCGCCGCCGACATGATCGCGCTTGCGGTCTGCGAGATCGGCTCGTTGTCGGAGCGGCGTATCGCCATGCTGGTCGACCCGGCGCTTTCGGGCATGCCGGCCTTCCTGACGCCGAAGCCGGGTTTGAACTCAGGCTTCATGATCCCGCAGGTGACGGCGGCGGCCCTCGTTTCGGAAAACAAGCAGAAGGCCTACCCGGCGAGCGTCGATTCCATCCCGACCTCGGCCAACCAGGAAGACCATGTCTCGATGGCGGCGCACGGCGCGCGCCGGTTGCTCGGCATGATCGAGAACGCGACCGCCGTGATCGGCATCGAGTTGCTGGCCGCAGCCCAAGGCTGCGACTTCCATCAGCCGCTTGCATCCAGCGAGGCGCTGGAAGCGGTGCGCAAGCTGGTCCGGGCCGAAGTCCCGCATCTCGACAATGACCGTCATTTCCATCCCGACATGGAGAAGGCGATCGCCATGGTGCGCAACGGTGCCACGGTGAAGGCGGCGAGCGCGGTGGCGTTGCCGGGAATTGCGTCGTGAGAATACCGAAGATTGAAGGCCGCGATCCTTCGCGCCCCCCTCTGGCCTGCCGGCCATCTCCCCCTCCAGGGGGGAGATCAGCAGCCTCTTTGGCGCTGCTCTTTCTTCAACGTAGGCGATTGGCGAAGGCCGGCGTGACAGCCAATCTCCCCCCAAGAGGGGGAGATGCCCGGCAGGGCAGAGGGGGGCGCCGTAGAGCTCCAACTTACGGAGGTCTCTCATGACCTCGCCCAACTGGCTCACTGTCACCCAGGGCACCGCGCCGCTGCTGGTCTCGATCCCGCACACGGGCATCGACCTTGCTGGCCTTGACGGCCGGCTGGTCTCGACCTGGCTTGGCCGTCGCGACTGCGACTGGTGGATCGACAATCTCTACGATTTCGCCAAGGATCTCGGCGCGACCGTCGTGCACACCGCCATTTCGCGCACGGTCATCGACGTCAACCGCGATCCGTCCGGCGTCTCGCTCTATCCCGGGCAGGCGACGACTACCCTTTGCCCGACGGAGACTTTTGACGGTGACCCGCTCTACCGTATGGGCAACGAGCCGACGCCGGCCGAGATCGACCGGCGCCGCGAGACCTATTTCGCACCCTACCACGCTGCCCTGCAGGCCGAGATCGACCGGCTGCGCGGCATGCATGAAAAGATCGTGCTCTACGACTGCCACTCGATCCGCTCGGTCCTGCCGAGGCTGTTCGAAGGCACGCTGCCGGTCTTCAATCTCGGCACCAATGACGGCAAGAGCACCGATCAGGCGCTGCAGGAAAAGGTGGCCGCCATCCTGGCCGCGACCGGCGAGACCTGGGTGGTCAACGGCCGCTTCAAGGGCGGCTGGATCACCAGAAGCTTCGGCCAGCCCCGGAATGGTGTCCACGCGCTGCAGATGGAGCTCTCCAACCGCGGCTACATGCGCGAGCCGGCCGAGAAGGGCTCACCCGAGAACTGGCCGGTGCCCTACGACGCGACCTATGCCGCGCCGATCCGCGCCACGCTGAAGAACATCCTCGAAACCGCCATTGACTGGGCCGGGCGCTGAGGCGCCGCCTTACTCGAAAGGGACAATGATGAACGATCCACGCCACAACATCCGCGAAGTGCGCAGCCCCCGCGGCGACAAGCTCAACGCCCGCTACTGGACGACCGAGGCGCCGCTGCGCATGCTGATGAACAATCTCGATCCGGAGGTCGCCGAGAACCCGAACGAGCTCGTCGTCTATGGCGGCATCGGCCGGGCGGCGCGCACCTGGAACGATTTCGACCGCATCGTCGCGTCGCTGAAGACGCTGGGCGAGGACGAGACGCTGCTGGTCCAGTCCGGCAAGCCGGTCGGCGTCTTCAAGACCCATTCCAACGCCCCGCGCGTGCTCATCGCCAATTCCAACATCGTGCCGCACTGGGCAACCTGGGAGAAGTTCAACGAACTCGATAGGAAGGGCCTGATGATGTACGGCCAGATGACGGCCGGCTCGTGGATCTATATCGGCACGCAAGGCATCGTGCAGGGCACCTATGAAACCTTCGTCGAGGCCGGCCGCCAGCACTACAACGGCAACCTCAAGGGCAAGTGGATCCTGACCGGCGGTCTCGGCGGCATGGGCGGCGCCCAGCCTCTGGCCGCCGTCATGGCGGGCGCCTCCTGCCTTGCCATCGAGTGCAACCCGGATTCGATCGATTTCCGCCTGCGCACCCGCTATCTCGACGAGAAGGCCGAGACGCTCGACGAGGCGATGGAGATGATCGATCGCTGGACCAAGGCCGGCGAGGCAAAGTCGGTCGGCCTGCTCGGCAACTCCGCCGAGATCGTGCCGGAGATGTTCAAGCGTGGCATCCGCCCCGACATGGTCACTGACCAGACCTCGGCGCATGACCCGATCAACGGCTATCTGCCCAAGGGCTGGACGATGGCCGAGTGGCGCGAGAAGCGCGTCAGCGATCCGAAGGCAGTCGAGAAGGCGGCGCGCGCCTCGATGCGCGAGCATGTCGAGGCGATGGTGGCGTTCTGGAACGCCGGCGTGCCGACGCTCGACTACGGCAACAACATCCGCCAGGTCGCCAAGGACGAAGGGTTCGAGAACGCCTTCGCCTTCCCGGGCTTCGTGCCGGCCTACATCCGGCCACTGTTTTGCCGCGGCATCGGCCCGTTCCGCTGGGCCGCGCTCTCCGGCGATCCGGAGGATATCTACAAGACCGACGCCAAGGTGCGCGAGCTCACCCCCGGCAACACGCATCTCCACAATTGGCTCGACATGGCGCGCGAGCGCATCTCGTTCCAGGGCCTGCCGGCGCGCATCTGCTGGGTCGGCCTCGGCGACCGCCACCGGCTCGGCCTCGCTTTCAATGAGATGGTGGCCAAGGGCGAGCTCAAGGCGCCGGTCGTCATCGGCCGCGACCACCTCGATTCCGGCTCGGTCGCCTCGCCGAACCGCGAGACCGAAGCGATGAAGGACGGCTCCGACGCCGTTTCCGACTGGCCGCTGCTCAACGCGCTGCTCAACACCGCGTCCGGCGCGACCTGGGTGTCGCTGCATCATGGCGGCGGCGTCGGCATGGGCTTCTCCCAGCATGCCGGCATGGTGATCGTCGCAGATGGCACGGCGGACGCTGCCAAGCGCCTGGAGCGTGTGCTGTGGAACGACCCGGCGACCGGCGTGATGCGTCATGCCGATGCCGGCTACGACATCGCCGTCGAGTGTGCCAAGGAGCACCAGCTCAACCTGCCGGGCATCCTGGGCTAAAGCGATGCGCATCCTTCGTGCCGCCGACTACAAAGTCATGCCGTGGAAGAATGGCGGCGGCACGACGACCGAGATCGCCGTCTCGCCTGATGGCGCCGGGCTCGACGATTTCGACTGGCGCATCTCGATGGCTAAAGTCGAAACCAGCGGGCCGTTCTCGAGTTTCGCCGGCATCGACCGCACGCTGTCGGTGCTGGAAGGCGAGGGGATCGTCCTCGACATCGCCGGCCAGCCGCCGGCGCCGCTGACCACGGCCTCGCCGCCGCTCGCGTTTCCAGGCGACGTGCCGACCGGGGCGGCGCTGATCGGCGGCCCCATCACTGATCTCAACGTCATGACCCGCCGTGGCCGCGTGGCCCATAAGGTCGAGCGCCGGGCGCTCTCCGGTGAGATTCGCATTGTGCCGCGCGCCGACACGACGCTGATCCTGGCCGTCGATGCAGGCTTCACGCTCATCACGGACGATGCGCCGGACCTCGCCCCTCTCGACACGCTGATCCTCGACCGTGACAGCCCGGAATTGCGGCTTCAGCCCAAGGGGCAGGGCCTGTTATTCGTGATCGAGCTCCACCGCCTCGCCGCCAACCATTAACGGCTGTTGCCAAACATGATCGCGGCTCGGGCGAATTATCGCCCGGCCCCTTGCATGTATCACGAAAAAGCCCGAATCCTTGCCCTGATCCAACCGGGGGCGAAGAGCGAGGGGCGTTCGCCCACGAGCTGTCGAAAGGGCACGCCCCTGTTGTGGTGCGCAAAACAAACTTTCGGCCGATCAGTCATGCAACCAATTGCAATTGAACCGGTTTTAGGGCCATTGCCGTGGCGGTGACGCCGCATTGCGCCCCCGCTTACGGAATTTTCAATGAACATTCAGACGAATCCGAACAAGATCGAACAGACAAGCGCCGGCTTCCCGACGGTGACGGAAGCGCCGATACGCTCGAATTTCCTGCCCGAGGACCGGCTGCGCGCCTTGGGCGTCGCGCTCGCCAAGGGCGAGGTCAAGGAACTGTTCGGCCTCGCCCCGTTCGAGTTCCAGGCCCGCATCCGCGACAGCGCCAAGAAGATCCTCGAAGTCTACCGCTCGACCAATGCCGCCCAGGCCAAGGGCGAGACCATAACGCCGGCCGCGCAATGGCTGCTCGACAACAACTACCTGGTCGAGGAGACCATCTTCCAGGTCAAGCGCGACCTGCCGCGCCGCTTCTATCGCCAGCTGCCGACGCTCACGCTCGGCGACGGCACCGTGCTGCCGCGCGCCTTCGTCGTCGCCTGGAGCTATGTCGAGCACTCCGACAGCTCCGTCTCGGCCAGCATGTTCAAGGCGATCGTCGAGGGCTTCCAGTCGGTCGAGCCGATGAAGATCGGCGAGCTCTGGGCGCTGCCGTCGCTGCTGCGCTTCGTGCTGATCGAGAACCTGCGCCGCATCGCGGTGCGCGTCGATCGCACCAGGCAGATGCGCCACATCGCCAACGAGGTCGCCGACCGCGTGCTGGCGACCGACGACAATGCCGACCGCACCAGGATCCTGTCCAACTACAGTGCGCATGCGCAGGACACCACCTTCGCCACCCAGCTGCTCTACCGCCTGCGCGACGGCTCGCAGAACGCCGGCCGCGCGCTGGAATGGCTGGAAGGCGAGCTCGAAAAGACCGGATCGGATGCCGAGGAGATCATCATCTCCGAGCATCAGACGCTGTCGAGCGGCAACGTCACCACCGGCAACATCATCCGCGGCCTGCGCCTCATCAACGACGTCGACTGGACGGTCTGGTTCGAAGGCGTCAGCCGCATCGACACGCTGCTGCGCGAGAAGACCGATTTCGCCGACCTCGATTTCTTCTCGCGTGACCAGTACCGCACCGCGATCGAGCAGCTGGCGCGGCGCTCGGAGCTGTCCGAATACCGGGTGGCCGAAAAGGCGATCGAGCTTGCCGGCCACACGCCCGGCGTCACCGATGCGTCCGGCGTGCCCGAAACCGCCGATCCCGACGTGCACACCGATGTAGGCTTCTTCCTGGTCGGCCCGCGCCGGCAGGAACTGGAAAAGGCGATCGGCTACCGGCCGCCTTTCTATGTGACCTTCAAGCGCGGCTTTGCCAGCGCCGGCTGGATGGGCATCGTCGGGCCGGTCTTCCTGCTGACGGCGCTGCTGCTCGTGCTGTCGGGCAGGGCGCTCGCCAATCTCGGCCTGTCGGTGGAATCGATCACGCTGATGCTGGCGCTGTTCGCGGTGCCGGCCAGCGAAGGCGCGCTGGCCTTCTTCAACACCGTGGTGGCGCTGTTCCTGAAACCGACCAGGCTTGTCGGCTACGACTACAACAAGCACGGCATCCCAGCCGCGTCGCGCACGTTGGTCGTGGTGCCCTCGCTGATCGGCTCGCGCGACGACGTCGAGGAAAACATCCGCAACATCGAGGTGCATCACCTCGCCAACACGGCGGAAGAAATCCATTTCGCTCTATTGTCCGACTGGCCGGATTCCAAGACTGAGATCGACGCCGCCGATATCGAGATCCTGCAATATGCCCGCGACGAGATCGCCAGGCTCAACGCCCGTTATCCGTCGGAAGGCTCGCCGCGCTTCTACCTCCTGCATCGCCGCCGGCTCTACAACCAGGCGCAGGGCTGCTGGATGGGCTGGGAGCGCAAGCGCGGCAAGCTGCATGAGCTGAACCTTCTGCTGCGTGGCGACAGCGACACCACCTTCCTGCCGCTCGACGTGCCGCTGCCGGAAAAGGTCGTCTATGTGATGACCCTCGACGCCGACACGCGCACCACGCGCGATGCGGTTTCGAGCCTGGTCGGCAAGCTCGCCCATCCGCTGAACCGCCCGCATTTCGATCCGGTCAAGCGCGTCGTCAGCGCCGGCTACACCATCCTGCAGCCGCGCATCACCGCTTCGCTGACCAGCGGCGACGACGCCTCCTTCTTCCAGCGCGTCTTTTCGGCCAATCGCGGCCTCGACCCTTATGTCTTCGCCGTCTCCGACATCTACCAGGACGTCTTCGGCGACGGTTCTTTCACCGGCAAGGGCCTCTACCATGTCGACGCCTTCGAGGCGGCGCTGAAGGACCGCATCGACGAGAACACCATTCTCAGCCACGATCTGCTCGAAGGCGCCCTGTCGCGCGCGGCGCTGGTCACCGACGTCGAGCTGGTCGAGGATTATCCGACCCGCTACTCGGTCGACGCCTCGCGCCACCATCGCTGGGCGCGCGGCGACTGGCAGCTGCTCGGCTACATCTTCGATCCGCGCTCCGGCGTGCCGGCGCTGTCGCGTTGGAAGATGGTCGACAATCTGCGCCGCTCGGTCACTCCGATCTTCTGGGTCATGGCCTGCGTCGCCGGCTGGACGCTGCTGCCCTTCACCCAGGCCGCGCAGTGGCAGGCCCTGATGATCCTCAGCCTGTTCATGGCGCCGACCTTCGACATCGTGAACGGCATCCTGCCCAAGAGCGGCGACCAGACGCCGCGCGGCCATTTCTCTGCTTTGGCGCGCGACACGGTGTTTGGCACGGCGCTTGTGGCGCTCAAAGTGCTGTTGATGGCGCATCTCGCCTGGATGATGGGAGATGCCATCGTCCGCACCATCTACCGGCTCTTCGTCAGCCGGCAGAACCTGCTCGAATGGCGCACCGCCTCGCAGGCAGCCAAGGGCGGCAACGATCTCGGCGCCTATTACGGCATGATGTATGGCGCGGTCATCATCGGCGTCGTCGGCCTGGCGATTCCGGTGCTCGCCGATTCCACCGGCGCCTTCGTCGCCTTCTTCTTCGCCATTTTCTGGATCGCGTCGCCCGCCGTCGCCTGCTGGATCAGCCGTTCGGCCGAGACCGAGGACAGGTTGCGCATCTCGGCCGCCGACATTCACGCGCTGCGCACCTTCGCGCGCCGCACCTGGCATTATTTCGAGACCTTCGTGACCGCCGAGCAGCATCACCTGCCGCCGGACAACTTCCAGGAAAGCCCGGCGCCGGTGGTGGCGCCGCGCACCTCGCCGACCAATATCGGCGTCTATCTGCTTTCGGTGGTGTCGGCGCGCGACTTCGGCTGGATCAGCCTGTCGGACGCCATCACCCGCATCGACGCCACGATGACGACCATCGAGAACATGCCGCGCGATCGCGGCCATCTCTACAACTGGTACGACACGACGACGCTGAAGCCGCTTTATCCGCTCTACATCTCGGCGGTCGACAGCGGCAATCTCGCCGGCCACCTTGTCGCCGTGGCGGCCTCCTGCGCCGAATGGGCCGAAGCGCCGTCCGTGCATCTGCAGGGCGATTTCGAAGGCATCATCGACACCGTCACCATTCTCGACGAAAGCCTGGACGAATTGCCGGACGACCGCCGGCAGTTGCGACCGCTGCGCCAGCGCCTGGCCGACCGTCTCGACGGCATGCGTCGCGCCGTCGCGACCATCAAGGCGCAGCCTGAGATGGCGTCGATCCGCACCATCAACCTTGCCGTGCTGGCCGGCGAGATCCGCAAGCTCGCCACCGCCATCCACACCGAGGCGGCTTCGCCGAAGAGCGATGTCATTGCCGACTGGGCGGAGCGGCTGGAAGCGACCTGCGAAGCCCATGTGCATGACTCGCACAATGACGAGAGCGCGGTTTCGGCGCTGCGTGCCAAGCTGCTTGCGCTGCGCGAGCGCTGCCGTCGCTACGCCTTCGAGATGGATTTCTCCTTCCTGATGCGGCAGGAGCGCAAGCTTCTGTCGATCGGTTACCGCGTCGAGGACCGCCAGCTCGACGAGAGCTGCTACGACCTGCTCGCCTCCGAAGCCCGTCTCACCAGCCTGTTCGCCATCGCCAAGGGCGACCTGCCGACCGAGCATTGGTTCCGTCTCGGACGGCCGATCGTCGAGATCGGCTTCCAGGGCGCGCTGATGTCCTGGTCGGGCTCGATGTTCGAGTACCTGATGCCGCCGCTGGTGATGAAGGAGCCGCAGGGCTCGATCCTCAACCAGACCAGCAAGCTGATCATCAAGCGCCAGATCCAGTATGCGCGCTCCAAGAACGTGCCCTGGGGCATTTCGGAAGCGGCCTACAACGCCCGCGACCGTGAGCTGACCTACCAGTACACCAATTTCGGCGTGCCTGGCCTCGGCCTGAAGCGCGGCCTTGGCCAGAACACCGTGATCGCGCCCTACGCGACGATCCTGGCGGCTCAGTTCAGCCCGCGCGAAGCGGTGCAGAACCTGCAGCGGCTGCGCTCTATCGGCGCGCTCGGCCGTCACGGCTTCTACGACGCGGTCGATTTCACGCCGCAGCGCGTGCCCGAGGGCACCGACCACGCCGTGGTGCAGAACTACATGGCGCACCATTCCGGCATGTCGATCGCGGCGGTAGCCGACGCCATTTTCGAGGGCCGGCTGCGCGAGCGCTTCCACAGCGACCCGGTGATCGAATCGGCCGAACTCCTGTTGCAGGAGAAGGCGCCCCGCGACATTCCGACCGCGACCGTCCGGACGGAGGCCGACGAGCGCTCCAAGGACGAGACCGAGGCCGAGAGCCCCGACAGCCGCGTCGTCCTCGACCCGATCAAGGCGCTGCGCGCGACCAACGTCATGTCCAACGGCCGCTATTCGGTCATGGTCACCGCGACAGGCTCCGGCTACAGCCGCTTCGGCGAGCTTGCCGTCACCCGCTGGCAGCCGGACCCGAGCGAGGATCGCCTCGGCTCCTACATCTTCCTGCGCGACACCGCGACGGGCGACTGGTGGTCGGCCACGGCGGAACCGAAGCGCGCCGAAGGCGAGCGCGTCCAGACGCTGTTCGGCGACGACAAGGCGAGCTTCACCAAGACGGTGGGCTCGCTGCGTTCCGAAGTCGAGTGCATCGTCATTTCCGAAGGCAACGGCGAGGGCCGCCGCATCACGCTCTACAATGACGGCGCCACCGACCGGTATATCGAGGTGACTTCCTTCGCCGAGCTGGTGCTCGGCAACGAAGCCTCGGACAACGCGCATCCGGCGTTCTCCAAGATGTTCGTCGAGACCGAGATCGCGCCGAACAACGGCGCCATCTTCGCCACGCGGCGCAAGCGCGACAAGAACGATCCCGACCTCACCATGGTGCATTTCGTCACCGACCCGTCGGGTCCGTCGCGCGACGCCGAGGCCGAGACCGACCGGCGCGCCTTCATCGGCCGTGGCCGCACCATCGCCGATGCCGTCGCGTTCGACCCCGGCGTCAGGCTTTCCGGCAGCCAGGGCTTCACGCTCGACCCGGTGGCGGCGTTGCGCCGTCAGGTGCGCGTGCCGGCCAACAAGAAGGTATCGCTGACCTTCTGGACGGCCGTCGGCGTCAATCGCGACGAGCTCGACGAGGCGATCGCCCGGCTCGACCACCAGGAGAGTTTTGCCCGCCAGGCCATGCTTGCCTGGACGCGCAGCCAGGTGCAGACGCGCCATCTCGGCCTCAGCCTCACCGACGCCGCCAATGTGCAGAAGCTGGCGCGCTATTTGATCTATCCCGATCCGTTCCTGCGCCTGCCGGCGGAATCCATCGCGTCCGGCCTCGGCCGCCAGTCGAGCCTGTGGCCGACCAGCATCTCCGGCGATTTCCCGATCTTCCTCGTGCGCATCGGCGACGTCGCCGATCTCGAGATCGTCGCCCAGGCGCTCCGCTTCCAGGAGTATATGCGGGCCCGTGGCATGATGATCGACTTCGTCGTCGTCAACGAGCAGGCCTCGTCCTATGTGCAGGACCTGCAGCGCGCGGTGGAGACGCTGTGCGAGAACAGTCGCCTGCGCGGCCGCGAGCTCGGGCCACGCCAGCACATCTTCGCGGTACGCCGCGACCTGATGGACGAGCCGACCTACAAGACCTTGCTGTCGGTGGCGCGCGTCGTGCTGCATACCCGCAACGGCACGATCTTCGACCAGCTCGAACGCGCCGAGACAGCGGCGCTCCAGGCCCGCGATGCCTTGCTGCAGGCCGAGGGCGGCTCGCCGCGCGAGCCCGTTCCGCCGCTGCCCTTGCCGGTCCCGGCAAGCCGGGGCGGGGCCGACATCGCCGCCGACGGCGGTGGTCTCAGACTTTGGAACGGCTTCGGCGGCTTTGACGGCGACGGCCGCCACTATGTCACGCGGCTGACCGGGCGGCGCTCGACACCGCAGCCCTGGATCAACGTGATCTCCAACGCTTCCTTCGGCTTCCACGTCTCGGCGGAAGGCGCCGGTTTCACCTGGAGCCGCAACAGCCGCGACTATCAGCTGACGCCATGGTCGAACGACCCGGTGTCGAACCGGCCGGGCGAGGGCTTCTATGTCTTCGACCACGCCAGCGGCAAGGCGTTCTCGCCGATGGCAGCGACGGTTCGCGATCCGTCGATGACCTATGAGACCTGGCACGGCCAGGGCTTCTCGACGTTCCGCTCGAAGCGCGGGCCGCTGTCGATGGATTTGACGCAGGTCGTCGATCCTGTCGATCCGGTGAAGATCAGCCGGTTGCGCATCCAGAATTCGGGTTCCGTGCCGGCGCGCCTGCGCGTCTATGCCTACGCCGAATGGGTGCTGGGCGGTCATCGCTCGCGCACCGCGGCGACCATCGTGCCTTCCCGGGACGCGGTGACCGGCGCCATGCTGGCGCAGAACCCCTATGGGCTCGATTTCGGCGAGCGCGTCGCCTTCCTGGCGGCAAGCCATCCCGTCCATTCGGTGACCGCGGACCGTTCCGAGTTCGTCGGCAGGCACGGTACGACCGAATATCCGCAGGCCGTGCTTGGCGGGCTTGCGCTCTCCGGCCGCATCGAGGCGGGCGACGATCCCTGCGCGGTTCTCGCCAGCGACATCGACATCCCTGCCGGCGGCGACGTCACGCTGGTCTGGCTGCTTGGCGACGCGGCAACGCCCGCCGAGGCGAGCGCGCTGGCGCAGACCCATCGCGGCAAGGATTTCGACCAGCGCCTGGCCGACAACGAAAAGGCCTGGCGCGGCTTCCTCGACACCATCCAGGTCGAGACGCCGGACGAGGCGATGAACGCCATGGTCAACCACTGGCTGCCTTACCAGAGCCTGGCCTGCCGCATCCGCGCGCGCTCGGCCTTCTACCAGGCGAGCGGCGCTTTCGGCTTCCGCGACCAGTTGCAGGACACGCTTGCCCTTCTGGCGCACGACCCGAAGCTGGCGCGCGACCAGATCCTCAATGCCGCGCGCCGGCAGTTCCCCGAAGGCGACGTGCAGCACTGGTGGCTGCCGCGTACCGACGCCGGGGTGCGCACCATGATCTCGGACGACGTCGTCTGGCTGGCGCATGCGACGGCCCGCTACGTCGAGGTGACGGGCGACGCTGGGATACTCAAGGAGCAGTTGCCCTTCGTCGACGGGCAGCAGCTCGGCGAGGGCGAGCATGACGCCTTCTTCACGCCGGAGATCACCAAGACCACCGCGCCGCTCTATGACCATTGCGCGCGGGCGCTCGATCTCGCGATCAAGCGCAGCAGCCCTGCCGGCCTGCCGCTCATCCTCGGCGGCGACTGGAACGACGGCATGAACCGTGTCGGCGAGGGTGGCAAGGGCGAGAGCGTGTGGCTGGGCTGGTTCCTGTTGAAGACGCTCACCGACTTTGCCCCTGTCGCCAAGGGGCAGGGCGACGCCAAACGGGCGCAGGCCTGGGTCAAGCACGCTGACGTGCTCAAGCGTGCCCTGGAAAGCACCGCCTGGGACGGCCAGTGGTACCGGCGCGGCAGCTTCGACGACGGCACGCCGCTCGGCTCGCACAATTCGGACGAGTGCAAGATCGACTCCATCGCCCAGTCCTGGAGCGTGCTGTCGGGCGAGGGCGATCCCGCGCGCTCGACGACGGCCATGGAGCAGGCGACCGAGATGTTGGTCGACGACGAGCTCAAGATCGTCAAGCTGTTCACGCCGCCCTTCTCCAAGAGCCAGAAGGACCCCGGCTACATCAAGAGCTATCCGCCGGGCGTGCGCGAGAATGGCGGGCAGTACACCCATGCCGCCACCTGGTTCGTCATCGCGCTGGCGGAAATGGGCCGCACCGACGAGGCCTATCGCTGCTTCTCGATGCTGAACCCGGTCAATCACGCTTCGGACGAAGCGGCGGCCGAGCATTATCGCGTCGAGCCTTATGTCGTGGCCGCCGACATCTATTCCGGCGAAGGCAAGGGCGGCCGTGGCGGCTGGACCTGGTACACGGGCTCGGCCGGCTGGCTTTACCGCGCCGCCGTGGAAGGCATTCTCGGCATAGAACGGCGCGGCAAGGAGATCACGTTTAGGCCGAAGCTGCCCGGGCACTGGGACGGCTACGCCGCGACGCTCAAGATGTTCGACGGCGAAATCAAGCTTCGTGTCATCCGCGACAAAAAGACCAAGTCGATCTCGCTAGAAGTCGACGGCTCGAAGAAAAAAGCGACGTCTTTTGAGCCGAAGGCCGGCGGCAAGACCGAGGTCGTCGTCAGGATACCTGCGTAAAATCAAAGGCTTGGCTTGTCGGCCGCGCGTCCCCCGGGATGCGCGGCTGACCGCCGTTTTTTACTTGGCGAGGCTCCCGCGCCCGGTCACATGCCTTCCTTTAGGGCAGGGTAAGCAAGCAGCATGTGATTAAAAATGTGGCAGTGCGGGGTAAGTGCCATTATTTTGCCGCAAGGCTGACATTTCACCTTTTATCTCAAACCGTTAGGTGATCACGTCAGATTTCGTACCGTCGTCATCTTTTGTTCGCTAAATGGGAACGGAAGGGATAGACGACGCATTGTTTCGCGACACATTAACCGATACGTGTCAGAAAATGGTGCGGTGCACAAAACCGGCATTGAGCACTTACAAGAGTTTGGCGGAGTAGCTGAAGTGTCACTTCTGCAGATCTACTTAAGAGCGCTGGGTTATCTGGCGGCCGACAAGAAGCGCGTCGCGCTGATTTGCGGAGCCAACGTGGCGCTCGCGGCAATCGCAATCCTCGAGCCGATCCTGCTCGGCCGGGTGATCGGCGCCATCTCGGAAAAAGGCCCGGTGTTCTCGACGCTCGCCGTCTGGGCCGCTCTCGGCATCTTCAACGTCGTCGCCTTCGTGCTGGTGGCGCGCGGCGCCGATCGCTTCGCCCATGCCCGCCGTTCCGAAGTGCTGTGCCAGTCCTTCGAACGCGTGATCACCATGCCGCTCGCCTGGCATCACCAGCGCGGCACGTCCAATTCGCTGCATACGCTGCTGCGCGCCGTCGAGACCCTGTTCAGCCTGTGGCTCGAATTCATGCGCGTGCATCTGTCGACGGCAATCGCGCTGGTGCTGCTGGTGCCGACCGCGCTTGCCATGGATATCCGCATGTCCGTTGTGCTGCTCGGCCTCGGCGTGCTTTACGTCGGCATCGGCCGTATCGTCATGCGCCACACCAAGTCGGGGCAGACAGCAGTCGAGCGCCACTACCACACCGTCTTTGCCCATGTCTCCGATAGCGTCAGCAATGTCGCCGTGCTGCAGAGCTACAACCGCATCGGCCATGAGACCGCGACGTTGAAGCGTTACGTCAAGGACCTGCTCGACGCCCAGAACCCGGTGCTCGACTGGTGGGCGATCGCCAATGCACTGAACCGCCTGTCGTCGACCATCTCGATGATGATCGTGCTGTCGATCGGCGCCTATCTCGTCACCCGTGGCCAGCTCCGCGTCGGCGATGTCGTCGCGTTCACCGGCTTTGCTGGAATGCTGATCGCCCGTCTCGACCAGATGTCGGCCTTCACCACCCAGATTTCCGAGGCGCGCGCCAAGCTCGAGGACTTCTACCGTCTCGAGGACTCCGCCGCCGAGACCATCGAGCCCGATGGCCTGCGCGAGCTCACCAACGTCACCGGCCATGTGCGCTTCGAGGACGTCAGCTTCGAGTTCGCCAATTCCGGCCACGGCATCGAGGACGTCTCCTTCGAGGTCCAGGCTGGCCAGACCGTTGCGATCGTCGGCCCGACCGGCGCCGGCAAGACGACGCTCATCAATCTCTTGCAGCGCGTCTTCACGCCATCCAGCGGCCGTATCCTGATCGACGGCATCGACACCCGCACGGTGACCCGCAAGTCGCTGCGCCATTCGATCGCCACCGTCTTCCAGGACGCCGGCCTGCTCAACCGCTCGATCGAGGACAACATCCGCGTCGGCCGCGCCGATGCGAGCAATGACGAGGTGCACGCTGCTGCCAATGCCGCCGCCGCACAGGACTTCATCCTGTCCAAGAGCTGCGGCTACGACACCGTCGTCGGCGAGCGTGGCGGCCAGCTCTCGGGCGGCGAACGCCAGCGTATCGCCATTGCCCGCGCCGTGCTGAAGGACGCCCCGATCCTGGTGCTCGACGAGGCGACCAGCGCGCTCGACGTCGAGACCGAGGACCGCGTCAAGGAAGCGATCGACGAGCTGCGCCGCAACCGCACGACCTTCATCATCGCCCACCGTCTGACCACGGTCCGCGACGCCGACCTCGTCGTCTTCATGGACAAGGGCAAGGTGGTCGAGTTCGGCGGCTTCACCGAGCTATCGCTGCGCAACGGCCGCTTCGCCAGCCTGCTGCGCGCCGGCGGCCTGCTCAACGACGAAGAGGTCCGCCGCCTCAGCCGTGCGGTCAACGAAGCGGCGTAAGTTCTTCCCTTCTCCCACAAGGGAGAAGGGGAATTGCCCCCGACACACTGCCGGTCTATTTAGATCGGCATGAGCGATACCACCTCACGGCTTGCCGCCTGGACCGATCTCGCCAACCCGACGCGCTTCGTCGGGCTGGCGGACAAGGTCATTCCGTGGCTGGCGGCGGTCGCGGCGATTCTGCTCGCCGTTGGCCTCTATATGAGCTTCACCGCGCCGGAGGATTTCCAGCAAGGCATCACGGTGCGCATCATGTATATCCACGTGCCTTTCGCCTGGCTCGCCATGATGTGCTACACGATCATGGCGCTCTCGGCGCTTGGCACGCTGGTCTGGCGTCATCCGCTGGCCGATGTCGCGCTGAAATCTGCGGCCCCGATCGGCGCCACCTTCACAGCGCTGGCGTTGATCACCGGCTCCATTTGGGGCAAGCCGATGTGGGGCACCTGGTGGGTGTGGGACGCCCGGCTGACCTCGGTGTTTGTGCTCTTCCTGATGTATCTCGGCATCATTGCGCTGACGCGCGCGCTGGACGATGCCGGCCGCGCCGCCTGGGCCGCCGCCATCATCACGCTGGTCGGCTTCATCAACATCCCGATCATCAAATTCTCGGTCGACTGGTGGAATACGCTGCACCAGCCGGCTTCCGTTTTCCGCCTCGGCGGCCCGACCATCGATCCCTCGATGCTGTGGCCGCTCGCCGTGATGGCGCTCGGCTTCACGGTGCTGTTCTTCGCGCTGCATCTGATGGCGATACGCACGGAGATTTTCCGGCGCCGCGTCACCGCGATGCGCAGGGTTGCGGCAAGGCAGGCCGCTTAACCTTCTCCCCTTGTGGGAGAAGGTGGATCGGCGCGTCAGCGTCGAGACGGATGAGGGGTGTTCCAGCGGAGTGAGGCGCTGGTTTTCCCTGGAGCACCCCTCATCCGTCGCCTTCGGCGACACCTTCTCCCACAAGGGGAGAAGGGAAGGGCGCTCCTCACCCCATCCGCCCCCTTGCCGCAACCGGCAGCGTTTCCAGCACCTTGTCGCCGTCGATCAGATGCACCTGGTCGAACAAATTCGTCACCACGCAGCAATGGTCGGGAACGACGCGCACGCGCTCGCCGATGTGCAATGCGGCGCCGTCCGATAGCGTGACGGTGCCGTGCTCTTCGCTCAAGCCAGTGACGCGGGCGCCGGGCACGCCCAGCAACTCGCCGAACTCCGGCAGCCCCAGCGTATCGGAGGACAGTGCCTTGCTCCCGCTGTCCAGGATGGCTCGGGTCGGGGTCGGATGGCTGACCACCGTGGCGAGTACCGTCAGCGCGCAATCGTTCAGCGTGCCGACGCCTTTGGCGACCTGGTAGCGATCGAGATAGATGTAGGTGCCGGGCCGATATTCGGTGACGACGCTGTCCTCGCCGGAACGCCACATGTCCGGCGTGCCGCCGCTGGAGATGCGCTCGCATGCGAGGCCGGCCGCCGCAAGCGCGTCGCGCGCGGCCTTCAGCCACGCTTCCGCCTCGGCGGCGCGGCCCGCGGCCGGATAGGTCATCAGCCCGCCGAAGGCGAGCCCCTTGGCCTTGTCGATCACTTTCGCCAGCGCCAGTGCATCGTCGGCGCTCTGCACGCCGCAGCGGCCCATGCCGGTGTCGCACTCGACCAGAACCTGCAACGGATGGTCGGTATCCGTGAAGGTGGCGGCAAGGCCTTCCAGCGTCTCACGGCTGTCCGCCGTCACCGACAGCGTCACGCGCCCATGCAATGCCTTCAGCCGCTCCAGCTTGGCGCGGCCAAGGATGTTGTAGGGCAGAAAAATGTCGGTCAGCCCGGCATCGGCCATCACCTCGGCCTCGCCGATCTTCTGGCAGGTGATACCGACGGCGCCGGCCCCGACCTGCTTCTTCGCCCAATAAGGCAGCTTGTGCGTCTTGATATGCGGTCGCAGCTTCAACCCATGTGCGTCGGCATGCGCCTGCGCCTTTTTGATGTTGGCTTCGGCGCGTGCCGCATCGATAAGGATCGCCGGCGTGTCGAGGTCGTCTATGCTTGGCATGAGATCACCGTCCAAAGCATGCCTGCCGATTCCGGCACGAGGACATGCGCTTCAAAAACCGACTGGGTTATGGCCCCGATCCGGCCAGATGTCACGGTCCAGAACCGCCGGTTTGCGTCGACAGCGGATCGGCATTGGGTTATTCGGAAGGGCAGATTTCAGCAGGCAGCGGCCGGAAGGAAAAGAACCCATGAAGCGCTCAAAGATCAACGACATCATCCGCGAAGCCGACGCCTTCATCCGCTCCTTCGGCTACATCATGCCGCCCTTCGCCTATTGGTCGCCGGAAGAGATGAAGGCGCACAAGACCGACTCCTCGGCCATCTTCACCTCGCGCCTCGGCTGGGACATCACCGACTACGGCCAGGAGAAGTTCGACGAGCTCGGCCTGTTCCTGTTCACCGTGCGCAACGGCCGCTACGAAGACATGAAGCTCGGCATGGGCATGCTCTATGCCGAGAAGATCATGATTTCGCGCAAGGATCAGCTGTCGCCGATGCACCGCCACAACATCAAGGCCGAGGACATCATCAACCGCGGCGGCGGCAAGCTGGTGCTGGAACTGTTCATGCACGACCGCGACGGCGGCATCGACCCGAAGGCCGAAGTCTCGGTACCGGTCGACGGGACCATCACCAGATTGCCGGCCGGCGGCCTGCTGAAGCTCGATCCCGGCCAGAGCGTGACACTGCTGCCCGGCGTCTGGCACGCCTTCTGGGCCGAGGGCAAGGATGTGCTGATCGGCGAGGTTTCCACCGTCAATGACGACCTCACCGACAACGTCTTTCGCGAGCCGATCGGCCGCTTCTCCAACATCGACGAGGACGTCGCGCCGGTGCACCTCTTGGTGTCGGACTATGAGAAGTGGGTCGGGTAGGCGAGGGACGCTTCGCTACCGCGCATACTTGTCCGCCTTGCGGTTCCCAAGCAGCAGCTTGCGCTCCAGATGGGCGCGGAGCTCGCCGTAATAGGCGGTGAGAAAAGCTTTTGAATCGATCGGCTCGACCCTGGCGCCGATCTTGCGGGCGATGGTCTCCGCCACCGCCTTCAGCGCGGAATAGTCGTCGCGGCGCAGCACTTCCTCCAGCTTCTGCAGTTCGGCGATGCCATAGGCGTCGAGCTGCGCCGGACTGAATTGGAAGCGGGCCGCGACCGGATCCTTGCGCTGCGAAAGGTCTTCGAGCAGCGCCACTTTTGGCGCCTCGACCACCCAGGTGCCGGCGAGCAGGTCGCCGATTCTGAGCCGGTCGCGGTTGAACAGCGGGAACAGCGAGAACAGCAGCGCCCAGACCAGGCCGAAGATGGTGGTCAGCGTGTCGGCGACATCGGCGCTGGCGCGCGCGGCGAGGATCGACAGCGGCAGGAAAACTTCGATCTCGCGCATCAGGTTGCGCGCGATGACCTGGTCGAGCGTGAGGCCGGCGCCACTGCGCGACGCGACCCTCACGCCAACCATGCGCTTGCCCGGTGTGGCTGCCCGCCGGCCCGCTTCGAAGGCGATGAAATAGACGTTCCGCAGAAAGAAGATGAAGATGATCCAGACGATGAACAGCGGTTCGGCATCCTGCACGCCAAGCCCACCAAGGCCGAACAACGCGACGAGGCTCACCACGATCGCCGCCACGATGATGAGCACCACATCGAGCAGGAAGCCGGAGGCGCGGGTGCCGGCATCCGCCAGCTTCACCCTGAGGTCGACGCCCTCCGGCGTGACCAGCGGACGGATCAGCGCTGCCGGGTCCTTGACCTTCGCTGCCCTAGCGGTCGCCATGCCGCACCATCCGGAACAGGTAGAAATAACAGATCCAAAAGGCCAGCATGCCGCCGCCTATCGAATAGCGGGTGAGGTCGCTGGTGATCGTCTGCCGGCCGATGCCTTCCAACAGTCCGGCGAAAAGCAGCATCACCGTGACGCCGATCATGGCGGTCGCCGCCACGCGACCGGCCCGCGCTGCGGCCGCCATACGGGTCAGTTCGCCGGGAAAGGCGATGCTGGTGCCGATGCGCATGCCGGCAGCACCCGCGATGGCGATGGCGAACAGCTCCGTCGTGCCGTGGATCGAAAGCCAGCCGCCGAGCTCGAAGCCAAGGCCCTTGGCGGCATAGATATGGAAGATGGCGCCGAGCATGCAGCCATTCATCAGGATGATCAGCACGCTCGGCACGGCGAAGGCGAAGCCCAGCGCGAAGGCCAGGATCGAGACCTGCGTGTTGTGGGTGAAGAGATAGGCGGCAAAGCCCGACAGAAAATGGTCGCCGCCGCCGTAAAGCACGGCCCGCAGCGTCTCGGTCGACGAATCCGGGTTGCGCCCGCCCGCCAGGCTCGGCGCGATGATGGCGTCGTACCAGCGCTTGTCGGAGGCGACCAGCCAATAGCCGGCGATGGCGCCGATCACCGTCAACCCGACCGATGTCCACACCTCGCGCCAAAGGTCGCGGATCGCCGCCGGCCAATCATGCAGGAAAAAGTCGCCGATGCGTGTCCTCAACGATCGCCGCGCGCCGTAGAGATAGAAATAGCCGCGCAGGCACAGCGCCTCTAGATAGGCGATCAGCGCGCTGTCGAGCGAGGTCGCGCGCGCTACCGAAAGCGAGGACAGCGCCGAACGGTAGAGGAGCGGCAGCGACAGGAGTTCGTCTTCCGACAGCGCGCGCGGCGCACGCTTCTCGACGCGCGCCAGCAGCGCCTCGAAGGCTTTCCAGTCGGCTTCGCGCTCCTGGCGGAAGCTTGCCAGCGACTGGCGCACCGCATCGGTGCCGGCCGACAGCGTCATAGAAGGTTCTCCTCCTTGAGCTGGATATAGCGCTCGACCAGCGCCGGGCCGAGCCGCTGATGATCGGCCTCGATGACATGCGCGCCAAGCAGCCTGAGCCTGCCGATCACCACCTGCCGCTGCCGCAGGAGGTCGCCGGCGGTGACGGAGCGGGCGACATCCTCGGGCGCCGCTGGCGCCATGTCGGCCAACGTTTCGAGCTCCACATCCTTCATCAGCATGAAGAGCACCAGATGCCGTTCGGTCAGCCGGCCCACGGTGCGCAGCATCAGCTCGGCGCTGATCGGATCGACGAAATCGGTGAAGACGATGACCAGCGAGCGCCGGTCGAGCCTGGCCGAAAGCGTAGTGAGCGCCAGGGTGAAGTTGGTTTCCTCGGTCGAATAATCGATCTCGGTGGCGCGCTTCTGGATCATGGTGAAGCTCGGCGAGCCGCGCACCGCGCCGCTGGAGACGCGCGGCCTGGCGTCGAAGGAAAACAGGCTGACGAGATCGCCGCCCTTGAGCGCGATGAAGGCCGACAGAAGTGCTGCCGTCACCGCACGGTCGACTTTCGGCACGCCGTCGACGGGCTCGCACATCAGCCGGCCGCTATCGATGGCCAGGACGATGTTGTTGTTCTCCTCGATCCGGAATTCGCGCGCCAGAAGCTTGCCGTGGCGGGCGCTGCGCTTCCAGTCGATCATGCGCCGGCCCATGCCGGGCTGGTAGTCCTTCAGCGCCTCGAACTCGCGGCCCTGGCCGGCGCGCTTCTGTGCATGGCCGTCGGCAAGCGCGGAGCGCTGCAGAAGCGTGATCGCTTCGTCGCGCGCGCTGCTGACGTCGGGCAGCACCGCGACCTTGCGATCGACCCGCAGAACGACCTGGTTCCAGATCAGCCCGAACGGACCCTGCCAGCGCAGCCACAACCGGTCGAAACTGGGGATGCCGCGGCGGATGGCCTCGAATTCGAGGTCGAGCGTGCCGCCATTGGCCGGCAGCGCGCCGCCGGTGCCGGCGACCGGCTGGAGCCGCTGGTCATGCCCGACACGCGCCTGCAGGCGCCGCGGCTTGGCGCCGAAACCCGCCGCGATGTGCAGCGTGAAGCGCCCGCCGACGCCGACCTGCGGCGGCGCCGTCAGCGTGGCGTTGAGCGAGGCGCGGCCTCGCCCGGCGGCGGCGTCCACCGCCAGGAAGGCGAGCAGCAGGCAGATCCACAACAGGCCGAGATACCAGACATGCGGCAGAGCGAGCGCGATCAGGAAGGCGGGGATCGCCCCCGCCGCCGCTGCCCAGACCGCTCTGCCGCTCGGATAGATCAACGCGGCGCTTCCGTGTGGTCGACGAGGTCGGAGACGATCTGCTCGACCAGCCGTCCGTCGATCTGCGCTGCCGGCGAGAGAACGACGCGGTGGCGCAGCGCCGGCACGGCCAAAGCCTTGACGTCGTCCGGGATGACGTAGCTGCGACCGTCGAGCGCCGCCCTGGCGCGCGCGGCGCGCGCCAGCATGGCGCCCGCGCGCGGGCTGGCGCCGACCTCGAGGTCAGGACTTTCGCGCGTGCCGCGCACGAGTGCTGCGATATAGCCGACGATATCGTCGACCAGCGTGACCTCGCCGACCGTGGCAAGGGCGGCTTCCAGCGTCTTGCGGTCGGTCCGCGCCTTGATGCCGTATTGCTCGATATCGTGCGAGGCCGAGCCGCCGCCGTGATGGATGATGATGGCGCGCTCTTCCCGGAGGTCCGGATAGCTCACCCGATGCTTGAACAGGAAGCGGTCGAGCTGCGCTTCGGGCAGCGGATAGACGCCCTGATGCTCGATCGGGTTCTGCGTCGCCACCACCATGAAATTCCGGCCAAGCGAATGCGTGGTGCCGTCGAAGGTGACGGCATGCTCCTGCATGGCCTCGAGGAGTGCTGCCTGCGTCTTCGGCGGCGTGCGGTTGATTTCGTCGGCAAGCAGAAGGTCGCAGAAGATCGGGCCGCGCGTCAGCGTGAACTGCCCGCTCTGGAAATTGTAGATGTTGGCGCCGACGATATCGCCAGGCATCAGGTCGGGCGTGAACTGGATGCGGCCATAGGCGACGCCGAGCGCTTGCGCGAAGCAGCGCGCCGTCATCGTCTTGGCGGTGCCCGGCGGGCCTTCGAGCAGGATGTGCCCGCCAGCAAACAGCGCAGTCAGCATCAGGTCGACGGTATCGCGCTGCCCGGTAATCGCTTTCGCTACTTCTTCCCTGATCGCGTTCGCCAGGGCCTTCACTTCATCGACGTTCACCGAGCCTCCTTGCCGTCCAGTCATGCAGCTTTTCCGCTGCTTCATGCATTCCGGCCAAACTATTGGAATCATTCACTGCCTTGAACCGCGCGGTGAAGCCGTGCGCTTCATCCTTGTCGCGGGAGTCCAGCCAGCGGTCGAGCGCCTCGCCTTGCAGCCCGTGCGGCGCGCCAAGCAAGGCAGCGGCGCGTTGGCGCATCAGCGCCGCATAGCGGTCGCCAAGCTCTTGCAGCCGCCCGGCGCGCCTCAGCAGCATCGCCGTGGTGTCGACCAGCGCCCGCTTGCCGAAGGCGATGGCGCGGCCTTCCGCACGCGGCGGGCCGAAGCGGCCGAGCCCATGCAGGAAGGCGAGCCCGGCGGCCACCAGCACCGACAGCGTCAGCGCCAGGAAGGGCGGTTCGACCAACAGCTTGGCAAGATCGTATTTCTGGCCGATGCCGTGCAGCGTCAGGTCGAACATGACGGCGCCCTTGGCGGGCTCGATCATGGCGATCATGTCGAGCGCGGCGGCTGCCGTCTGTTCGTCCTTCAGCCCGGCATTGTTGATGAAATCGGGATCGGTGAGGATGTAGAAGGGCTCGTTGTCGAGTTCGGTCAGGATAGCCCTGCCGTCGCCGGCCGCGATCAGCGGATGGTCGTCCGCCACCCATTGCAGGTCCTCCGGCGCGGGCACCGTTCGGCCGGCGATATTGATCTGCGAGAGCGTGTTCTTCGCCTCGCCGAGCTTCGCCTTGGCGATGCGGCCGAGCCAGTCGTTGACGACCGTGTTGGGCAGCCGCTCGACCTTGGTCTCCCAGCCGTCATGGCTGAACAAGGGAAAGGTCTGCCATTTCGGCAGCACGAAGAGCGTGTCCTTGCCCGAGCGCAGCTTGATGATGTGGTCGAGCGCGGCCGGGTCGCTGCCCGGTGCGATGGTGACGACGAGCAGGAAAGTCGAGGCCAGCGGGGACGCCAGGTCCTTCTCGCCGCGTTCCATCGGCGGCGCTTGTCCGTTGGTCAGCTTCAGCCATTCGACAAGCCCGGCATAGCCGGTGCCGCCCTTCGAGAACGGCGTGCCGCCGCCTTCGGGTTCGCGGAAATCGGGGGCATAGGTGGACAAAAGGAAAAACCCGGCCGCCGCCAGCAGGCTGGCGAAAATGCCCCAGAACAGGGTTTTGCGGCTGAACGGTTCTTGCGCTGCCCCTGTCACCTGCGCGGTCATGCCCAGGCATCCGGAAAGGCGAAACGCTCATAGGCGCCGCGCGCCTGCCGCCAGCCCTCGACTCCGACGGGACGGCGGGCAAACAAGGCTGCCTCGACGATGCGGGCGATCTCGCTGAAGGCGGCGCGGGGCCGGGTGGGGATGGAGCCCGCGCCGGCGATATCGCGCGCGGTGAGCGACGGCCGCAGGAAATCGGGCAGCCGCGTGGCGATGTCGGCGACGCTGCGGCGAAGCAACAGATGCACCGCCTCGTCATATTCGCCGCGCGCTGCCAGCGCATCGGCCTCGGAGAGCAGGATCTGGGCGGCGCCCGCGTCAGGACGCCACTCTTCCTTCGCTTCGGTCTCTTCGCGTTTCCGCCGCCATGGCAGGCGCCAGGCAACGCCTTTGGCCTCGAGGAAAAGCAGGAAAGCAATGATCGCGACGCCGACAATCACCGCGCCCCAGAACAGGTAGATCATATACGGACCGAGCTTTGCCAGGCCGTCCAGAAACGGCTTCAGCCACGCCGGCGGCTCGGGCCGCACATAGGTCGGCAGCCCGAACTGGATCGAATCGTCGGCCAGCAGCTGCTTGTGCAACTGCGCCAGTCGTCCGGTCCCCTCCGTCGCTGTCACCCGCTCGTTCCCCCTGCAACCTGCGGTTCGGGGCCGACACTGGCAATACGCCATGACAATTGCAAGCGCACTGGACGTAGCCCTTTAATCTTGGCAAATTTACTTTGAAGTCACCGATTGGACACGGCGGTGACTCGGGGGAAATTATCATGACGACTGCGACATTGGGACAACCCGGCAGATTCGAGATCGGCAGGGTATTCAGCAACACCTTCGGCGTGATTGGCCGAAACATCGGACTTTGCGTGGGGTTGGCGGCTTTGTTTGCGGGTCTGCCGGCATTGCTCATCAGGCTGTGGACCCAGCCGCAGATCGACGCGATGATGCAGCGCGACCCCGCCGCCATGGCCGACCCAAGCGCCATGTTCCGCAATTCCTACATCACCATCTTCGCCGGGCTGATCTCGTTCATATGCGCGCTGCTGCTGCAATCGGCGCTGGTGCGGGCGACCATCGAGGACCTCAACGGCAAGCGGCCGTCCTTCGGCGACTGCATCCAGATTGCGATCCGCTTTCTGCTGCCGACGCTCGCGGTCGGCCTTCTCGTCGGTCTCGGCGCGGGTATCGGCCTGATGCTGTTGATCGCGCCGGGCATCATCCTGTGGCTCGGCTGGTCGATGTCGGTGCCGGTCCTGATCCAGGAGCGTCGGGGCGTGTTCGGCTCCATGTCGCGCAGCCGGGCTCTGACCAAGGGCAGCCGCTGGTCGCTTTTCGGCCTGTTCCTCATTCTCATCATCATCGCGATGATCATCCAGTGGGGGATACTGCTCATTCTCGTGCTGTTCGGCGGCATCATCGCCGAGATCGGAGCGGCGCTGGTACAGACCGTGGTGTCGATGGTGCTGTCGATCGCGACGGCGGTGAGCTACGTCGAACTGCGCCAGGCCAAGGAAGGTGCAAGCATCGACGAACTGGCGGAGATCTTCTCGTAGCGGCTGGCGCCGTCGTCGCGGAGCAACAGCACGCCTAGAGCAATTCCAGGAAAAGTGTGAGCGGTTTTCCGTCCGGAATTGCGTCAAAACAAGGAGATAGAGCGTTCCACCGTTTCCCTGAAACGGTGGAACGCCCTAGTGACAGCAGCAATGATCCGCTGGCACGCTCGTCCTGCAGAGGCAGGACGAGGTGATCGCCACATCCGCCTTGGCCAGCGCCGTGGCAAGCTTCGCCTGCAACCTGGGCAGTTCCTCTTTCTCGCCGCGCCGCTTCAGGCATTCGACCAAGCCGTGCAGCGCCCAGACATTGTCCGGATGCTGGGCGCAGCGTTGCACGGCGCCGCTCAGGCCCAGATCGTCGCGATAGACCTGCTCGGCCTCGGCCGCGTGGCCCTGGTCGAGCAGGAGTGCCGCCAGCGCATGGCGCGGCGGATGCATCCAGGCCCATGGCTCGGTGTAGGAGAGATTGTCGTCGATCTCGACTGCGCGGCGCAGATGCGAGTAGGCCTCGTCGTGACGGCCCTGGTGATAGGCGAGCTCGCCGTCGAGCAGCGCCGCGCCCACGGCGAGCGAGGCTTTCGTAGGGTTGCTTAAGAATCGGCGCTCGGGCGGAATACTCTCGATTTGCCGGCTAAACAACTCGCGTTCGCGCTCGGCGGAAGCGAAGTCGCGCAGCGTCGCATGCGCCACGCCCTTGGCGTAGTGCTGCAGCGCGGCGGTCACAACATAGAGGTCGGGCTCGCTATTCATCGGCTCGTCGATGATCTCGCGCCAGCGCCCGAAGCGCACCTGCACATGCGATTTCATCGCGTGATAGCCCTCGACCGTCTGCGTCAGCTTCGGCCGCTCGGGGATGCTGACGACGTCGCGCGTCACCAGGTTGCGCACCTTGTCGGCCGCCCACAGAGCAGGGCGGTACTGGCCAAGAAACATGCAGGTGAACATCATTAGATGCAGGTCGTGGCAGCATCCAAGCAGGTAATAGGTCGGCTCGCCGGCATAGGCGAGGTAGAGGTCGTTGGCGCGCGCCGCCTTCTCGCTGGCGATCTTCGCCTTCTCATACTCGCCGCAGAGCACGTAAATGTGCCCCGGCATATGGTTCATGTGACCGGCATCGGGGCACATCGTGACCAGCCGCTCCGCCGAGCGCATGCCGCGCTCCGGCTGCGTCGACATTTCGAGCAGGTGGATGTGGAGATGAAGCGCCGCCGGATGCGGCGCGGCGCCTGCCTCATCCGAGAGCCGGATCGAACGTTCGCAGATGTCCAACGCCTCCAGCACATCGGAATTCGGCGCCGGCGCGCCGGTCTTGAGGTTCCACAGGCGCCGCACCGTGCGCATCATCAGCGCCTCGACCGTCAGCGCCATCACGTCATGGTCGTCGGGAAACGCGCGAAAAACTTGCCGCATGGCGGCGGCATAGGCGTCGTCCCACTTTTCGAACTCCGCGGCGCTCACGCCGTGCGGCTGCTGGAAGCGGGCGGCCAGCGCATCGATCAGCCGCTGCTCGACAGGGCTGGCGCTCGCCGCATTGGCTTGCGCCAGCCGCACATGCTCGAAGCAGCGCCTGGCGACATGATCGGCCTCGGCCTTGCCATGTTCCTTCCAGGTGAGGTTATAGAAAGGCCCGGCGGCATAGGCGATGCCCCAATGCACGAAGGCGCAAGCTGGATCGGTCTCCAGCGCCTTCTCGAAGCACTTTATGCCTTCCTCGTGGTTGAAGCCGTAGCACCAGTTCAGCCCGATATCGAACCAGCGCTGCGTTTCGGGGGAGGACGTGGAGATGGGGCGGCGATAAGTGCCGAGGTCGAAATGATCCATGCCTTGCTGCTTCTCGCATTCCGTGCGGGCGGACCCGGCGCAATCTGAGCCGAAACGCAACAGCTTGGCAAACGGCTTCTCAGCCATCGAAGCGCGAGGGGCGAAACGGCTCGAGCAAGGGATTGGCCGTCCCGCTGACGATCTCGCCGGCCAGCAGTTCGCCTGCGATGAGCCCCAGCGTCGCGCCACTGTGACTGAAGACGACATGATAACCCGGAATATCGGTCAATTGGCCGACGACCGGTTCGCCGTCCGCCGGAATCGGCTTCGGCCCCACGTGAAGGCTCTGCAGGACAAGCCTCGGGTTGCCCTCCAGCACCGAGGAGGCTTCCTTGAGCAGCCCTGCGATCGTGGACGGCTTTGCCTCGTATGTGCCATCGTCTCGCACGATGACTTCCTCTTCCGACCATGCCGAATCCAGCGCGAAGGCGCCGTTCGGAGTGGGCCTGATGGCGACGCGAGGGGTGTTGAGCACGGCACGCAGCGGATGCGGAACCGGTTTGCTGAAAACCAGCAGCGCACGTGTCGTGCCGTCGCCTATATGCCTGCCGACCTTGGCAGCCATTGCCGGCACTGCCGGGCCGGTCGCGACCACCACGACATCGGCACCGACCACCTCGCCGGAAGTGGTCTTCACGCCGCTGACGCGGCCGTTGGCGAGTGTGACGTCGGCGGAGCCGGCGTCGCTGAGAATGCGGCCGCCGCGTTCGCGAAATTCCGCCAAGAGGAGGTTAATCAATGAAGGCAGGTCTACCCAGCCTTCGCCGGCATTGAAGATGGCGCCCTGGGGCGAGACAGCGCGCGGGTCGACACCAGGCGTGACGGCGCTGAGTTCAGAAGGCGCGAGTAGCTGTGTCTGGTAGCCAATAGACTGCTCGTGCCGGTGGATCTCCGCTATCTGGTTGGAAGCATCGTCGGCGTCCCAGGTCAGGCCGCCGTCGAACCGCAGCCAGGCGCTGCAATCATGACTGGCCGCAAAAGCCTTGTAGCGTTCAAGGCCTTGAATACGCAGCTTGTGATACGCCGCGGAGCGCTTCCGCGCCGAATTGAGCCAGGCCAGCGAGCGCGACGATGCCCCGTTGGCGACGGCGCCGTCGTTCACAATGGTGGTTTGGACGCCGAGGCGAGCGAGGTGGAAGGCTGTGGAGACGCCAAAGACGCCGGCGCCGACGACGACGGCCTTGAGGGCGGTGTTATTGGTCATGGAAGCAACTTTCGATGGTTCGGACGATGAGTTCTATTGGATATCGGAACGATAGGTTGGGGGCCGACATCGTTCACAGCACCTCGGCCAGGAATTGCTTCAGTCGCGGGCTCTTCGGCCTGTCGAAGACTTCGGCTGGCGGACCGACCTCGACGATGCGGCCCTCGTCCATGAACGCGACCTGGTCGGCGACCTTGCGGGCGAAACCCATCTCGTGGGTGACGACGATCATCGTCATACCGCGTCGCCCCAGATCGGCCATCAGGTTGAGCACGCCTTTGACGAGTTCGGGATCGAGCGCGCTGGTGACTTCGTCGAAGAGGATGACCTCGGGTTCCATGGCGAGAGCCCGCGCGATTGCAACGCGCTGCTGCTGGCCGCCCGAAAGGCGGCTCGGCCGGTAGTCCGCGCGGGCGGCGAGACCCACTTCCGTCAGGCGTCCCTCGGCAAGTCGCCTGGCCTGGCTTTGCGCCATGCCTTTTATCCTGGTCAGCGCCAGCATGACGTTCTCTATTGCCGTATGGTTCGGGAACAGGTTGAAATGCTGGAACACCATGCCGACACGTCGCCGCAACTTCTCCGGTCGCATCGCCAGGATGCTCTCGCCGTCGAGCATCACGTCGCCGCCTTTGGGTTCGACGAGCCGGTTGAGGCAGCGCAGCAGGGTCGATTTCCCTGAGCCGGACGGGCCGATGATGCAGGTGACCGTCCCCGGCTCCACCTTGAGCCGGATCTGCTTGAGAACCTGATGCTCGCCATAGGCCATGTCGAGATCGCGGACTTCGAGGCTGCCGGCCTTGATGGCTGGTTCCTTCTCGGCCTTGGCCACTGAATCCTTCAGTTCGCCCACTTCGACGAGGCCGCTGACAACGCCGCCCGCCTTCTGTTTGCCGAGGCGCAGCCGGTTGTCGATGTAGTTGACCACATGGGTCAGTGGGACGGTGATGACGAGATAGAAGACGCCGGCCAGGAGCAGCGGCGACAGATTGCCGGTTACGACCGCCTGGTCCTGGCCGATGCGGAATATCTCTCGTTCTGAGGCCAGCAGGCCGAGAAAGTAGACGAGGCTGGAATCCTTTACGTTGCCGATGAACTGATTGACCAGCGCCGGAAGCACGCGGCGTATGCCCTGTGGGATTACGATCAGCCGCATGCCCTGGTTGTAGCTCATGCTGAGCGCGCGGCAGGCTTCCATCTGGCCGCTTTCGACGCTCTGGATACCCGAGCGGAAGATCTCGCCGATATAGGCGCCGGCAATCAGGCTGAGCGCCAGGATGCCGAGCGGGTAGGGCGAGGGGCCGAAAATCTCACGCCCGATACGGGCGAATCCCTGGCCGATCAACAGGATGGTGAGGATGGCGGGGAGGCCGCGAAAGATGTCGGTATAGACGCGTGCCGGGATGCGCAGCCAGGCGGAGCGGGAGATGCCCATCACGGCGATCACCATCCCAATCAGGACGCCGAGGACCGTCGATGCGGCGGCGAGGATCAGCGTATTCTTCAGTCCGACCGCCAGCAGCGATGGCAGCACCGATGCCATCGCGTCCCAGTCGAAGAAACTTCGTTGAAGATTTGCGAGCCAGTCCATCCGTCATCCTGCCTTGCGAGGCGGCGCAAATTGCCGCTCGGCCGATCATTTGCCGTCTGCCAAGGGAATGGCCACCGGCATTCGCGCCGGCGGCCGAGCCCAGGTCAGTTCTTCTTGGGCAGGTATTGATCCGGCATCGGGGATCCGGGGAACCATTTCTGGTAGAGGTCCCGCCAGGTGCCGTCCTGCATGGCTTCGTGGATGCCCTTGTTGAGCGCCTCGCGGAACGCGTCGTTGCCTTTGCGCACCACAAATCCAGCGGGTGCGTCGAACGACGGGATGTTGACGGCGATCTTCAGGCTCGGATAGCGCTCGCCATATTGCTTGGCGGCTTCATAGTCGAGGAAGTGACCGTCGATCGTGCCGTTGTTGAGCGCGGCGATGGCCGAGTTGTTATCCGGGAATTTCACCAGGTCCGTGTTCTTGAAATTCTTGGTCGCGTAAATCTCCTGCAGCGTCCCCTGGACGACGCCCAGCCGCTTGCCGGCAAGGCCGTCGGCGGAGGTGATCTTGGGGTCCGACGTCAGCACCGACAGATATCCGGCGAGATAGCCGTCTGAGAAATCGACGGTCTTCTTCCGCTGCTCGGTCGTTCCGATCGCGGCGACCGCGACGTCGAAGCGCTGGTTGGCGACCGATGGCATCAGCGCCGAGAATTCCTGGCCGGTGAAGGTCACCTGGTCCGGCTTGAAGCCCATCCGGCCCACCACGTTCAGGAAGAATTCGAGATCGAAACCGGTGAACTTGCCGTCGGCCGTGGTGAAGGCATAGGGCTTGGCATCTCCCATCGTGCCGACGCTGATCGTCTTTGGGTCTATGAGATTGTATGGGTTGTCCGTCGCCCAGGCCTTGGGCAGCGATAGGACTGCAAGTGCGACTGCCAAGATCAAGGAGCCGACGCGCTGACGCCGGCTTGATATGAAAAGACCTCTGATATTCATGGTTGTTCTCCACTCTGAAGATCGGCCCGTGCGGGGGCACAGCGAACAATTTTCTGTACGGCCTGCGATCCGGCGCCTGTCGCGCTCTTGTTATCGTGAGACCGGTCTCAAGTTGGCTTGAGACCGGTCTCTTGACATTTGTAGGCACGACGACGAGCATCCGTCAACGAATTTGAGAGTGACTTGTCCACAATGAAGCGGCCGCCCAAGATTTCCTCAATCACCGTTAGCGACGTAGCCCGGGAGGCGAAGGTTTCGAAGGCGACCGCCGCGCGCGTTCTGGGCGGCTATGGCCGGGTCAGTCAGGCGGTGCACGTGGCCGTGTTGGAAGCGGCGAAGGCGCTGGACTATCGGCCGAATGAGCTGGCGCGCAGCATGACGACCGGCCGTTCGGGCAGTATCGGCGTCGTCGTCGGTGATATCGAAAATCCCTTCTTCTCGCTCGCGGTGCGTGGCATCAGCGATATCGCGCGGTTGTCGGGCATCAACGTCATCCTGGCCAACTCGGGTGAGGAGGTCGAAGCGGAAAGGAACGCCATACGCGTGCTCCTGGCAAAGCAGGTCGACGGCCTGATCGTCACGCCCGCCCAAGCTGGAGACATCGCCCACCTCCGGGAGATTTCCTGCCCGCTGACGCTGCTCGACCGGGCACTGCCGGAGCTCGATGTCGACACGGTCACGGTCGATGACCGCGACGCCGCGCTACGCGCCACGCGCATGTTGACCGAAGCCGGGCACCGTAGAATCGCCTATGTCACCGCCGCGGTGCTGTCCGGGGATTTTCGCGGTGCCGCCTCAAGGATCAATACTTCCACGGTGCGCGAGCGCATACTGGGCTTCCTCGAAGCCTGCCGCGAAGCCGGCATCGAGGATGCGGAGCGCAACATCCGTTTCGGCAGCAGGCGGTCGGAGAGGTCGCATGCCTCGCTGGTGCAGTTGCTCCGGAGCGCCGACAGGCCAACCGCAATCCTGGCCTCCGACAGCGTCGTGGCGCTCGATCTCTTCAAGGCGATCCGGGAATGCGGCCTCGGCATTCCACGGGACATATCGCTGGTGACCTTCCATGATGCCGACTGGACCAGCGTGACGACGCCCCCGATTACCGTGATCGATCAGCCGGTCTACGCGCTCGGAAAATCGGCGGCGGAGCTGCTAATCCGCCGCCTGAAAGGCGATGACCGGCCACCTGAAAGGATAGTCCTGCCGACGACGATCATCGAGCGGATGTCGGTAGGTGGCCCCCTGACCCAATCGGACGATCGATCCTGACCCGTGCAGGCCGCCACAAACGGCCCGGAAGGCCGCGCCGGCCGTCTCAGTTCCGGAAGGATCAGCTCTCCAGCCAGACTTTTTCGAAATGCTGCTCGAGCGCCTGGTGCTGTTCGCAGCCCTGCACGCCCTTGCGATAGGTGCGGTAGACCGAGCGCCAATAGGGTTGGATGATGATGCCGGAGTCGCGCAGGTTCTGTTCGATCTTGGCCATGATCTCCTTGCGCGCCGCCGCGTCCGGGGTCGCCAACGCCTTGTCGAGAAGCTCGTCGAACTCCTTGTTCGCATAGGCGCTTTCGTTCCACGCCGCGCCCGACTTGTAGGCGAGTGCCAGCACCTGGACACCGAGCGGACGTCCCAGCCACTCGGTGCAGGAATAGGGGAACTTGGCCCAGTCGTTCCAGAAGGTCGCGGCCGGCAGAACGGTGCGCTTGATCTTGAGGCCAGCCTCGCGGATTTGAGCGGCGATCGCGTCGGCGGTGCTCTTTTGCCATTCGATGTCGACAGAGATCAGCTCATATTCATGGTCGGCCTTGCCGGCTTCCGAGATCAGCTTCTTGGCCTGGTCGACATCGCGTTTGGCAGGGCCGATATCCGCGAATTCGGGATGCATCGGGCCGACATGGTGGTTGTCGGCCGGCTTTCCGCGGCCGTCGATGCCGAGCTTCAGCACCGCCGCATTGTCGACGGCGAGCTGGGCGGCCCGCCGCACCTTGACGTCGTCATAGGGCGCATTGCCGACGTTGAAGCGCGCGACGATGGTCGAGCCGGTGGCGATTTCCGAATTCTGCAGGCCCATCTTGTCCGTCTGCGAGACTGCGTCCGACGCGGTCTCGTGGTCGGTGTCGATCTCGCCGGATTCGAAGGCCGACAGCGTGGCGTTGGGATCCGAGCCGTAGTCGACCCATTTGATGCCGTCGAGGTGGAACTCGCCCTTCCACCAGGGCTTGTCCTTGCGCTTCACCTCGGCGCCCGTCTCGGCGTCCCAGCTCACCAGCTCGCAAGGGCCGGTGGTGATGGCCAGGGCCTTCTTCGGGTCGGCATCACCCTCATAGGAGCGGTGCATGATCAGTGCCGGATAGTCGGCCATGCCGGCGATCAGCGAAATGTCGGGCTTCGGCAGGTTGAGCTTGACGGTGTAGTCGTCGACCTTCTGGATGCCGCCGTCGACAGGTTTCTTGGTGTCGGCGTTGACCAGCGCGCCCATGCGCGCCGCGACCGAATTGCCGGCGACCGAGGCATCGCACCAGCGGTTGAGATTGTGGATCACGTCGTCGGCGTTGAAAATGTCGCCGTTCGACCAGGTGATGCCCTTGCGCACGTGAAGCGTGATCGTCTTGGCGTCGTCGCTGGTCTCCCAGCTTTCCAGCAGCCAGGGTTCGAAGGAAAAGTCGGTTTTCCAGCGCACGAGATATTCGTTGCACTGGCGCGCGACATTCGACATCTCGACGCCGTCAAAGGTGCGCGGATCCTTGAAACCCTTGACGTTCATCGCGACGCGGAGCACGCCGCCCTTTTTCGGCTCGGCGGCACGGGCAGGCGAGGGAGCGATCCCGCCCAGCGCCATCGCGCCGGCGGCGCTGACGCCGAAGCCGGCCATCAAAGCCAGATATTCGCGCCGGCTGATCGCGCCGGTCTTGAAATCGGCGGCGATCGGCTTGGCCTGCGGGTGCAGTTTTCTGTCGGTCAGCATGAATTTCATCGTCGTTCCCTCTGTGTTGGCGCATGTTGCCCGCGCGGCGGTCTGTTGGGGCAACGAGTTGCACGAAGCCAACGGTCGCCCCGGGATCGCGAGGCGGGGGCGGATGCGACCGCCAGGGCGCCGTTGCCTGCGAGGGAATGATAGGTCCGCTTCCCGCGGCGAAATGGTTGGATTTCCGCAGTTCTTGTGCGCTGTTCCGCAAGGCGTTGATACAGCTGATCTCCCCCTTGTGAGAGTTGAGGAGCGATCCGCGCAGCGGACGGGAAGCCAATTGCTTGGCTTTCCGAGCGACGAAAGCCGCCCAGCGTCTCAGGTATTCAGCGCCGCTGCGATAGACGAATGGTTCTGGCTCAAGATTCCGAGAAGCCGCGATCCTTCGCGCCCCCCTCTGGCCTGCCGGCCATCTCACCCACGCGGGGGGAGATCAGCGCGTTACCGCCGGCACCCAGCTTGCCGATGTCGCCGATAATCCTAGCAAACGCCTCCGCCGCCCTTGGCACCGTTGCACGCGCCCGCAGAAAACTGTGCACCAGCCGCTTCTCTTCGCGCCACAAGGCCTGTCCGCCAGATGCAACAATCCGGTCGCGATAGGCTTCGCCGTCCGAGGAGAGCGGATCGCATTCGGCGGTGACGATGATCGTCGGCGGCAGGCCGGAGAAATCCCGGTCTTTGAGCGGCGAGAAGGTCGGGTCGTCCTGTGGCTGCCCGGGTGCGGAACGGACGCGCCGATAGAAGTCGATGTCGGCGAGCGTCAGCAGCGGCGCTTCGGCGTGCTCGATGTAAGAGCGCCCGCTCTCGTCGCCGCCCAGCCCGGGATAGATCAGCATCTGGCCTATCGCATGTCGCGGATGGCGGCGCGTCGCCTGCGCCACCGCGGCGGCGAGATTGCCGCCGGCGCTTTCGCCGCAAAGGACGATCGGCAGCGTGCCGGTCGCGGCGACCCTCTCGAACACGGCAAAAGCATCGTCGAAGGCGGCTGGATGCAGATGCTCCGGCGCCAGCCGGTAGTCGGCCGAGACCACCTCGAAACCGGTGCCGGCGCAGATCTCGGCGCAGATGTCGTCATGGCTGTCGAGGTCGCCGAGCACAAAGCCGCCGCCGTGATAATAGACGACAATCGCCGCTGCCGGCTTGCCCGCCATGCGGTAGCGCCGGACCGGGATCGCATGCGCGGCCGTGGCGACGAGGCTGTCACTGGTGGTCACGCCTTCCGGGCGGCCCAGGTGGAATGCCACGCACATCCGGTTGTAGACCGCCCGCTGCTCGGCGATCGGCGCGGCGACAATCTCCGGCGGGTACCAACTGTTGACCTTGTCGATATAGTCCCACAGCTCCGGATCGAGCCGATCGGCATATTTGCCGCGGCTCGCCGGATTGCTTGGGTTGCTGGCCACCGCCGTCAGAGCTCGGCGTAAAGCCGCGCCGCGTTCTCGAAGGTGAAGCGCAGCGGCACCGAGCCTTCGACCTGCCACACATTCACCGTGTCGCCGGCCATGAGCCGGCAGGCGTCGAGCGTGTTGGTGACGGCGCCGCCATAGAGCCGGTTGGCGAGGTTGAGGATGCCGGTCTGGTGCATGGCGGCACTGGCGCTGCCGCAGGCATCCTTGACCAGCAGCACGCGAAACCCGCGCGCCACTGCATCCTTCACCGTGGCGTCGATGCAGGCCTCGGTCCAGACGCCGGCGATCACCAGCCATTCGATGCCGGCGGCCTTTAGCTTGTCGCCAAAATCGTTCTTGCCGAAGGCGCTGGCTTCCTGCTTGACCAGCATGGCTTCGTTGTCCTGCGGGGCCACTTCATGGCAGATCGCGGTCAGCGGATCGTCCTTGTCGGAGAAAGCCGACTTGCCGCTCTCGTCGACGGGATGGAAAGGCCGCGCCGCCGCGAGATCGACGATATAGGCCCAGTGGTGCAGCGGCACGAAATTGCGCCGCGCCGCCTCCTGCAGGCGCTGGACATTGGCGAGGATGTCGCCAAAACCTTCGACCAGATAGCGCTTGTCCTTGCGATGCTCCTCCTGGAGATCGATGAACACCGCGGCCACGGTGCCGCGTCGGATGGAAATGGGCGTTTTCATGCGGATGCCCGAACTTCGTCATTCCAGGGCGAAGCAGCCGCGTAGCGGCGTCGCGAAGACCCTGGATTCCATGCCGTTACCTTGGTTGTCGATCGCTGCCTAACAGAATTCCGCACCGTGGCGAAGCGGAGACGGAACGGCATGGATTCCAGGGTCTGCGCCGCGTCGCTTCGCTCCTTGCTCCGCCCTGGAATGACGACGGCAGGTACGCCACGGCTAGTCTCGAAGCCTTGCGGTATTGCGCACCGGCTGGCAGTGGACGCCGACATCACTTCGCTCATTCCAAAAACTCGTCTTCATAAGGGAAGCGCGAGAGCAGCTCGGTGCCGGTCTCGGTGATCAGGATCTCGTCCTCGAGCTTGACGCCCTCGCGGCCGCCTTTCTCGCCGATATAGCTTTCGACGCTGACCACCATTCCGGGCACGATGATGCCGTCGCGACCATAGGTCTCGTAGTCCATCGAATGCGCGATGAAGGGCGTCTCGCCGTGCATGCCGACGCCGTGCATGACCGACGTGTAGCGCTGGTCGACAAAACGGTCCGGGATCTTCCACGCCTTCTCAGCGATCTCGCGGAAGGCCATGCCGGGCTTCACGATGCCGATATTGTGCTGAACCTGGTCGTGCGCCATGCGGTAGAGCGACTTCTGGTAGGGCGTCGGTCTGCCCGGGCCGCAGCGGAAGGTACGCGAGAAGTCGGAATAATAGCCGTAGCAGCCGATCGTGTCGGTATCGAGCGCGACAAGCTCGCCCGGCCTGATCTTGCGACCGCTCGCCTCGTTGAACCATGGATTGGTGCGCTGCCCCGAGGTGAGCAGCCGGGTCTCGATGAACTCGCCGCCTTGGCGGATGACCTCGCCATACATGATGGCGAACAGCTCGTTTTCGGAAACGCCGGGCTTGATCGCCTCACGCACGGCCGCCACCGCAGCCTCGGCACCGGCCATCGAGGCCTGCAGGCACTTCACTTCCTCCGGCGTCTTCACCGCGCGTACGGCCAGGATCTCGCCCTGGCAGTCCTTGACCTCGCAGCCGCGCTTTTCCAGCGCCAGCGCCTGCAGATGGCTGCAGCGGTCGAGGCCGAGCTTCATCGAGCCACCGCCATGCTTCTTGAGCAACTCGGCGATCTCGTCGGCGAAGGGCCCGGCCGTCTCGTCGTCGCGACCGGAGACGGACGACCAGACGAGCTTGGAAGGCCGCGCCTCGTCGATCGTGTCGAGCACCATCGAGACATGGTAGCTCTGCGGATATTCGAACAGCACGACCGGCCCTTCGGTCGGGACGAAGAAGTATCGCGTCGAGTTGCGCAGGAAATAGCCGAACATGTTGCGCGAGCCGGTGGCGTAACGCTGGTTGTAGGGGTCGAACAGCACGACGCCGCCATAGCCCGCCTCGCGCATCCAGGCGCGCAGCTTGGCCAGCCGCCCTTTGCGCAGCGCGTCCGCGTCGATGAAGGACGGCTCGGTGTCGGACAGCCACATGCCGCCGGCCGGATCGGCCGCGACCGGGTGGCGCATGCGGTCCTTGAAGTCCACATCCTCGGTGCTGTCGGGGTCGAAAACGACGATGCTCATGCGGGGCCTCCTGATGCGGAGACCATAGCCGGATGGCGTTTGGAGCTTGTGCGGCATTCCGCAGATGTTGTGCTGAGTGCCGCAGAGATGTCGGCGGGACAGCACCCCTCCCTGTCCTGCCGGACATCTCCCCCGCAAGGGGGGAGATTGGATGTCGCCGTCACTTTCGCCAATGGCCGACGTTGCAGGAACAGTGCCGTCGGCGGGACTGCTGATCTCCCCCCTTGCGGGGGAGATGGCCGGCAGGCCAGAGGGGGGTGTGAAGGAACTCGGCGTGGTAGGAAGAAGGCGCGTCTAATGCCTTCGCACCGCCTTCGGCGCGTGCCCATGCTCTTCCCGAAACGCTCTCGCAAAGCTCGACATCGAAGCAAACCCGCAGGCCAGGGCCACGTCGCGCACCATCAGCGTCGAATGCGCCAACAAATCGGCCGCCCGCTTCAGCCTGAGCCGCCGGTAATATCCGTTGGGCGAGACATCCAGCTCGGCCCGGAAATTGCGCTCGAGCTTGTCGGACGACACCCCGAGCCGTTCCGCCAGCTCAGCCATGCCGAGCCTTTCCTCCACCGCGTCCTCCATGATGGCGATGGCCGACAGCACCAGCTCGTTCTGGACGCCGGTGCGCAGCCTGAGCGGCATCAGCTTGCGGTCGACGCTGGAGCGCAAGGGAGAGTGCACGAACCATTCGGCGACGCCCGCCGCGATCTCGGCGCCACAGTCGCGCGTGATGATTTCCAGCATCATGTCGAGGCTGCCGACGCCGCCGGCGGAGGTGAAGCGCTTGCGGTCGATGACGAAGAGATCGCGCTTCAGCTCGATATCCGGAAAAGCCTCGGTGAAGGCGGCCTGGCTGGTCCAGTGCAAGGTGCAGGCATGGCCGTCGAGCAGGCCGGCCCGGGCGAGGAAGAAGGCGGCGTCGGCGACAGCGCCGATATGCGCGCCGCCGCGCAGGCTTTTGCGAATCCAGCTCATCGCCTCGTCGGCCACGACATGGTCGGCGTCGCCGCCCGAGCAGACCACTATGCGGTCGACCTTCGGCGCGTCCGCCGCGGAAAAGCCCGGCTGGATGACGACGCCGTTGGAGGCTTCGACCGTGCCACGGTCGGCGCCGACGATCACCCAGCGATAGCAGTCGCGCCTGGCAAGCACGTTGGCGGCGCGCAGCGGCTCGATGACGGACGAAAACGCCATCATCGGAAAGCCGGGAAAGACCAGCACGGCGAAGGTGAGGGGCGCTCCGCCCGCCTCCTGTTTTGGCTGGTTGCGTGAACTCATGGCTGACGACCGTAACGCGGCAGCACGATATCGGCGGTCAGCGGCGCGAGCTCCATGCCGCTTGCCAGTTCCGGGTTCAGCCAGATCATCTCCTCGATCTCGGCCGCCGGAACCGGCTCGCCGGTGATGGAGAGTTCGAACAGCTCGGCCTCGACGCGGGCATCCGGCTCATTGGCGGCAGGCGCCGAGAAGGAGCCGAGATGGAAGGCCGCGGCCGGATCGACGGCCACGCCCAGCTCCTCGCGCAATTCGCGGGCAAGGGCGGCGGCCGGCAACTCGCCCGGCTCGATCTTGCCGCCGGCCTGCATGAAGGCGCTGGTGCCGCGCTTGCGCACCAGAAGCAGCCTGCCGCCGTCGTCGCGGATGACAGCGGCGGCGATTCGGATCGTCCTGGCCCTCGCTGTTCTGGAGTGGCTGGTGGTCACGATAGGCAGTTTCCCGGCGGCGTTTTGGTGGCAGAGAGGCCGGACTGTATCGGGCGCCTCAGTGTTCTTGCAACGGAGAAACGACCAGGATGTGTCTGTGGCTGCCGCAACTCGCACTTGTGCGATTTCCTTGATTTGTACGCCGATGCGACGTACATATATACACAAAGGAGCAGGAGCATGGAAACTTTCCGTGATGAAATTCCAGAGATCGAGGAGCGCAGCAGCGAGCGGATGAACTTCCGCACAAAACCGCGCATCAAGAAAGCGATTCAGCAAGCCGCGGCTCTTGCCGGTGTCGATGACTCGGTTTTCACGATGAATGCCGCATACAGGGCCGCCATGGAAACGATAGAGGCTCATGAGCGCACCGCTCTGCGGCCTGTTGATCATGCTGCCTTCTTTGCGGCCCTCGACAATCCCCCGCAGCCGACGGATCGGCTACGGGCGTCGTTTGCCCGCTATGCCAAAACCGTCATTTCCAAGTGACGCGACAGCCTGAAGTCGCCAACATCATAGAGCCGTTCGATCCCGAAAAGCATGATCGAACGGCTTTTTCCTGTGGCGCGGATCAGGTCGACAATTTCTTCAAAAAGACAGCCAACAAGCTATCCAAAGCCGACAATCTTCGTGTCATCGTGATGCTCGGTTCAGCTGAAGACCTGATCGGCTTTTACGCCATCAATTCGCACTCGGTGGATTATAGCGAATTGCCGCACAAATATGGGAGAACCCGGCCGGGGCATGGGAGCATCCCTGCGGCCTATCTGTCGATGATGGGCGTCGATCTGCGATACACGGGCAAAGGATATGGCGGCGATCTTTTGCTTGACGCGCTGGCACGCATAGCGAGGGTTGCCGACCAAATCGGTATTGCTGTTGTCATGCTGGATGTGCTGGATTGCGGCGACCCGGCCAAGGTAGCGCGCAGGAAAAAGCTCTATGTCGATCATGGTTTCACCGCATTGCCATCCAACGAATTACGACTGTTCCTGCCCATCAAAACCGTTCAGGAACTGATGAGCCACAACCAGTAAGCCGCGCGGCTGGCTTGCAACGGAGAGATCAAGCGATGTTTGCGGCAACGGCAATCGACACGAGCAACAAGCCGGCCTTCTACAAGGAGTTGGCCACGCAATTGAAAGCATTGCTGGAAGGCGAGGGCGATTCCGTCGCCAACGCCGCCAACACGGCTGCGCTGATCTACCAGATGGTGCCCGACCTCAACTGGGCCGGCTTCTATTTCCTCGCCTCCGAGGACGAACTGGTGCTCGGGCCTTTCCAGGGCAAGCCCGCCTGCGTTCGCATCGCCGTCGGCAAGGGCGTCTGCGGCAAAGCCATCGAGCTCGACATGTCGATGCTGGTCAAGGACGTCAACGAATTTCCCGGCCACATCGCCTGCGATGCCGATTCGCGTTCCGAGCTGGTCGTGCTTTTGCGCGATGCCGAAGGCGCCTTCGGCGTGCTCGACCTCGACAGCCCGCTGCCTGGGCGCTTCGACAAGGAAGACCAGGCCGGCATCGAGAAGTTGGCCGCGATCTATGTCGCGGCGTGTGAGTTAGAGGACGATGACGAGGACTAAGAGGTAAGGCGACCCTACCTCGATCTCAGGCGAACCGCACCAGCACCAGGCTGAAGCCGGCGATGAAGATAAAGGCCGAGAAGGCCAGCATCAGCGGCCGCAGGCCACGCGAGCGCAGTTGGGAAATGTCGGCCTGAAGGCCCATGGCGGCGAGCCCCATGGTCAGCATCACCTGAGCGGCCAGGGCGATTGCGGCATGGAACTGGGCCGGGATCGCGACCAGGCTGTTCAGCGCCACGACCGCGACGAAAGCAGCCACGAACCAGGGCATCGGCGGCTTGGCGCCGGATGCGTCGGTGTTGCCACGGCGCGCCATCAGGCCGAGCGCGATCACCATCGGCGCCAGCATGGCGACACGCGTCAGTTTGGCGACGGTCGCTGTCTCGCCGGAGAGCGTGCCGTTTTGGAAGCCGGCGCCGATCACTTGCGCCACCTCATGGATCGAGGCGCCGGCCCAGAGGCCGAAGGCGTGCTGGTCGAGGCCGAAGACCGGCGCCAGCAGCGGAAAGCCGAGCATGGCGACGGTGCCGAACAGCGTGATGGCGGCGACGGCGTAGGTGACATCCTCGTCGCGCGCATCGGTGACGATGTTGGTGGCGACGATCGCCGAGGCGCCGCAGATCGAGGTGCCGGCGGCGATCAACTGCGCGAGCTTGCGGTCGACGCCGATCAGCCGGCCGAGCGTGACGGTGAAGAGGAAGGTGGCGCCGAGCGTGGCCGCGACGACGCCGACGCCGCTCAGGCCGATGCCCGCCACCTGGCCGAGGGTGAGCTGGAAGCCGAGCAGCACGATGGCGAAGCGCAGCAGGCGCTTTTGCGAAAAGGCGATGCCGGCCTTGGCGTGGGCGGGCATGCCGAGCACGTTGGAATAGACCATGCCGGCGACGACGGCGAGGATCATCGGGCTGAACAGCGTGAGACCGGAGAAGCCGCGCGCCGAATAAGCGACGCTGGTGATCATCGCCACCAGCACCAGTCCCGGCACGACGCCGGTTGAGATCGAGGTCAGGGCGGGGCGCTTGTGCCCGGCTTTGGCCGAATTCAGGCCGTTTGGAAGATCGTTCGCGGTGGCGGGCAGGAAAGACAATTGAATTCTCCAGACACTTTCGCCGCCGAAATGCCATTCCAGAACCAATCTTTCCAACGAATTATTCGAGTTACAATGATCGATTTTTACGAACGATGCGGAGCCGTTCGCTGGATGAGCTATACGCCTGCCCGTCGGCGCTGCCGGCTTGACAGCGTCTCGGCTCCCGGTCCAACTTCCCGCCATGACCGCCTTTTTCGCAAATCCGCAGCGACGCCGCCGTTCGAAGGAGCGGCAAGCTGATTGCGTGAAGACAAAGGCCGGCTAACAAGTCACCCCGGTTCGTCCATCCCAGCCCCGCCCATCGCAACGATCGGCGGGTTTTTTGCATTTTGGAGTGTCTGAATGAGCGTCGTTTCTACCCTGGAGTTTCGGCCGGCCACGCCAGCGGATGCCGCGGCCATCAAGGCTGTCGTGCGCGAAGCCTATGCCAAATGGGTGCCGGTGATCGGCCGCGAACCCTTGCCGATGCGCGTCGATTACGACAAGGCCCTCCGCGAGCATCGGTTCGAGCTCGCCATCGAGAACGGCCGCATCGTCGGCCTGATCGAAACGATGGCGCATGAGGATCATATCTGGATCGAGAATGTGGCCGTGGCTCCCGCGGCGCAGGGCAGGGGTATCGGGCGCAAGCTGCTCGACAGCGCCGAGCGCGCGGCGCTTCAAGCCGGCTTTCGCGAGCTTCGCCTGCTGACCAACGGCGCCTTCGAGGCCAATGTGTCGCTGTACGAAAGGCACGGCTATGCGGTCGACCGTGAGGAGCCGTTCATGAACGGCACGACGGTCTATATGAGCAAGAGCCTTCCGTGACTGCGCCACCAAGGATGGAGTTCGACGAATGGCTGCGCGGATCCGACTGAAGCAACTCCCCGGTCTTTATGCGATTTCACGGCTTGAAGCTGGCGAAACTATTCCCGACTGGGCGGACGGAGCAGGCTTCGTCAGCATCACCAGGACGCAGGACGAACTGTCGATTGTCTGTTTGCAGGAGCGTGTCCCGGCTGCCGTCAGGCAGGACAAGGATTGGGTCGCCTTCAAATTCGAAGGCCCCTTTGCCTTCGGCGAAACCGGCATCGTGCTGTCGGTCGTCAGGCCGCTGTCGGAAAATGGCCTGGGCGTCTTTGTCGTCTCCACCTTCGACGGCGACCACCTGTTGGTGAAGGCCGCGGACGGGGGCGCGGCGATACGCTTGCTGGGGGAGGCAGGGCATAGGCTGCTCTAGTCGAGAATGCGGCGGCGACACCAGCTCTGGCGCAATGCCCGACGCGCTGGCTCAAGCACTTCTCGCTTGCGTTTGACAGAGCACATGCCGCATCGTTATTTCTGGCGATATACGACGACCACCTCACCACAATCGAGCAAAGCGGCCCGCAGGGAGCGAAACCATGTCACACAATCTGCAATTCTATATCGACAGCGCCTGGGTCGATCCGGTGGTGCCGAACACGCTCGACGTCATCGACCCTTCGAACGAGGACGCTTTCGCGCAGATTTCGCTCGGCTCCAAGGCGGATGTCGACAAGGCGGTGGCCGCCGCCAAGCGCGCTTTCAACACGTTCGGCTTCACCTCGGTCGAGGAGCGGCTCGATATCCTCAACCGCGTCATCGAAATCTATAAGAAGCGCAGCAAGGACCTGGCGCTCGCCGTCTCGCGCGAGATGGGCGCGCCGCGCCAGATGGCGCTGGACAGCCAGGTCGGCGTTGGCCAGGCGCATCTGGAAAAGATGGCCGAGGTGCTGAAGACCTTCCAGTTCCGCCATGTCAAAGGCTCCTCGCTCATCGTCAAGGAGCCGATCGGCGTCGTCGGCCTGATCACGCCGTGGAACTGGCCGCTGAACCAGATCACCTGCAAGGTCGGCCCGGCGCTTGCCGCCGGTTGCACCATGGTGCTCAAGCCGTCCGAGATCGCGCCGCTCGACGCCATCATCTTCGCCGAGATCGTCGATGAGGCTGGCGTGCCGAAGGGCGTCTTCAACCTCGTCAATGGCGACGGCCCGGGCGTCGGCCAGGCTTTGGCCAGCCATCCCGATGTCGACATGATGTCCTTCACCGGATCGACCCGCGCCGGCATCCTGGTCGCCAAGGCGGCGGCCGACACGGTCAAGCGCGTGCATCAGGAACTGGGCGGGAAGTCGGCCAACATCCTGTTCCCCGATGTCGATCTGGAGCGGGCCGTGACCAAGGGCGTCGCCGGCTGCTTCGGCAACAGCGGCCAGTCCTGCAACGCGCCGACCCGCATGTTCGTGCCGCGCGACCTTCACGACGAGGCGGCCGGCTATGCCAGGAAGGCGGCGGAGAAATTCACCGTCGGCCCGGCCGATGCGCCGGCGTCCAAGCTCGGCCCGGTGGTCAGCCAGATCCAGTTCGACAAGATCCAGGACCTGATCCAGAGCGGTGTCGACGAGGGCGCCACGCTGGTCGCCGGCGGCCCCGGCCGGCCGGCCGAGCTCAATCGCGGCTACTACGTCCGCCCGACCGTCTTCGCCAATGTCACGCACGACATGCGCATCGCCAGGGAGGAGATCTTCGGGCCGGTGCTGTCGATCATGCCGTACGACACGGTGGAGCAGGCGGTCGAGCAGGCCAACGACACGGTCTACGGCCTCGCCTCCTACATCCAGGCCAGGGATATCGAGAAGGCGCGCGACGTGGCGGCACGCATGCGTTCCGGCAATGTCTACATCAACTACCCGACCTGGGACGCCGGCCTGCCCTTCGGCGGCTACAAGCAATCCGGCAATGGCCGCGAATACGCCGAATACGGCCTGGAGGATTTCCTCGAGATCAAGGGCATCGCCGGCTACGAGGCTGCGGAGTAAGCGCCTGGAGAACCAGGCCTCCGAAGAGCTTGGGAAGGGCGCGGTCTCGGCCGCGCCTTTTCATTTGGGCTGAGAGCCTCACTCGAAATTAGGATCCATCCATTGTTGGCTTGCGACCGCGCCGCTTGGGCTGCGGTAGCAACGGCTCTTCAGAGCGTATTCTTCACCGGACAAATCACTTGTATAGCGCTCACGCACAATATTATATCGTTTCCGATCGGCTTCCGTTCCAGGGCATGTCCTCCCTCACCGCTATTGGCAAGCTGTCGCGGAAACTGCCACGATTGAGCTTTCAGCATGGGTTTAGACCGCAAACCGCGGGTACGCCGGACGACGCCGCCGTCGGAAAGTATCGTTGCGAGCTGGTACGAGAACGCCAGTTCACTCGATAGCTACAGCATTGACTTGATTGCATCGGAACGGTCGAGCATGCGCGAGTTGGCGACGCGGACACTCGTCAATCCACCCGCGTGGCAAAAGGCGTTGATCGCGCTGCGCGACGCCATGGTTATGCCCTTTGGCATCAAAACCTCCGATACGGTCAGGGCGTCCCAGGACAGCCGTGAACGGGTGGACTTCTTCCCGGTGCACTGGGAGGGCAAGGACGAAATTGTGCTCGGCACGGATGACCGACACCTGGACTTCCGGCTATCTCTGCTCCGACGCCATTCTCCAACGGGTACGTTGCTCATCGCGACAACCGTTGTGCATTCCCACAATGCCTTGGGCTTCACCTATCTCAACGCAATCAGGCCTTTTCATCACCTCGTGGTCAGGGCCAACCTGGCACGCTGCGCACAAACGCACATGCAATAGAGCTGCAGGAACCTCGAATTTTAAACGATAAAATACGGCAGGGGCGCTCCCAGCTGCCGGCGATGCGGGCTGCATCCTTTCGAGACGTCAGCAGGAGGGTGTTGCCTCTCTATTCCGGTCAATCCGGCGCCGTCTGGTGATCAGGGCAATCCCACTCGCTGGGACGAGGAGCATCGCTTCGAACAGAAAGAAGCCCCGCCGGCGAGATGCCTGCGGGGCTTTTTTCAGCGGACGTGCCGATCAGCGACGATCGCCGCGGCTGCCATGGTGGCCGCCATTGTTCGCGGCGCCCAGGCACATGCCATAGTAATCGTCGTGGTTGCTGCACGAATTGACGGTCGTCTGCTGAGCATAAGCCGAACCGGCCAGGCCGGAGACGGCAACAACGGCGAGAATTACATTGCGAACGATCTTGGACATTTCGTTTTTTCCTCTGTTTAAATTCCGGTCGCGCCGGTCGATAGCGGTTTTCCCGCAGTTTGGTTTCGGTTTGATGGCGCTTGAGCGCGAATTTGTTTCGAAATGGCAACTTGTCATACGGCAGCGGGCCCAGCCGGCCGACGCCTCGCAAGCTGTGACGGGCTCGTTTGCATGCAAATGTTTCAGCGGCAGCCGGTTCTCGTTACGGGCCTCGCGCTTGCGTGCAATGCGCCGGAAACGGTGGTCGATCATTTAGATCGCCATGGTGAAGGCGGCGGGGATTGCCTCCGCGACAGCCATGGCGAGCCAGGGATGAAGTCTATGTCGATAATGAAGACGTTGAACCGCATGGGTGCGGCCTTGAAATATGCGCAGGATGCCCGCAAGACCACGCGGATGCGGAACGGTCTGCCGTCCGACAACCAGTTGGATATTTGCTGGCCGGTAATGCCGACAGCCAAACATTTGTCGTCGGACACTTCGGGCCCGATCTGAGACAGCGATCGCGCGAAAGCCTGATCGCTGATCTGCACAGGCAGTCATCGTCTCGCGAGATTCGGATAACGCGCCGTGGCCTTGCTCTCGGCACCTTCCGAGCGCGTCGCGAACTTGTCGAAGTTCGCGGTTACCCGCGTCCTGCCTCGATGATACCGACCATTGCCCTGGTAAACTCGACCATGCTGTTTGCAGTGAGGGCCGCATTGTCGGGAGACTGCCCGATATGCTCGGCCGCTCCGCAACACGACCGGCGGATGCTGTCGTAGTACGGATCTCTCTCATCGTCCGGCATCGTCGCCAAATTCAGGGCTCGACGGTGAATCATGCGCAATAGCTGCGCCAATGCTGTTTCGACACTCATGCGTTTGCTCCGCATCGGTCGAGCGTCTCGGCACATTGAGTGCCGGATCGTCGATCGGGCATATTCCCGATTCGTACAGGCTGCACGGTAGTCACTAATATATCGTTGATTGCTAATATATAGCGCCAACAACAGGGAATTGGGCAAGCGGGAACGTTGGTGACGGCTGCAACTTATGCATGTGACTTCTGTCACGTTCTGTGCTGCAGCGTTTAGTATAAGCCTTGTGGGCGAGGGGGCGGCACAGCCTGCTCGGCCAGGAGGGATGATGACCCTGTCAAATGACCTGCATGACAAGAACCTGACGTTCCAATGTCAACACTGCTCCCAGACGATCGTCAGGAAAGGCTCCTGGATCAAGAGCATCAGTACCTTTAGGTGCGAAGGGTGCCGATCCGAGATGCGGTTGACATATGGGCACAAACTGGCGATCTTCGAACGGCATCGGCACTTAGCGTGAAAGGCTCAAAATGAGCGTTCAAGGCATCACGTGCCTGCACGCGGTGCGCATAACATTGCGCCGGCACGCATTTCCATAATCAGCAACCGATGCGAAGAACTGGCTGGGGAACCTGGATTCGAACCAGGACTAACGGAGTCAGAGTCCGTGGGTCTACCGTTAACCTATTCCCCAGCAGGCGCGGCTGGTACCGCGCGAAGCGGGCGGCTCATGTGCCGCGAGCGCTGCCTTGTAGCCGCCATCCGAAAATAGTCAAGCCCGCAACTGAGATCAACCGCAGCCTTTTTGCCGGTGACTTCCTTCGGGCGCTCGCAAGGCCTCAACTCTCTCCGCGGCTGTATTGCGAATGCTCGAAATAGAGCACCACGCCAAGGCCGATCAGCAGCGGAATGATCAGATAGAACAGGCGGAACACCAGGAGCGCGGCGAGCACGCCGACCGGATCCATGTCCGAAAGGCCGGTGAGGAAGACGACTTCGAACACGCCAAGCGCGCCAGGCGCATGCGACAGGAGCCCAATCGAGAACGACACCATGAACACGCCGAGCACGACGAAATAGCCGGGATTGCCGGCCTCGGGCAGGACAAAATAGATGATCGCGGCGGCCCCCAGCAGTTCGACCGGGCCGACCAGCAATTGCCGCGCCACGATCGGCAGCGCCGGGTAGTGCAGCTGGAAGGAGCCGATCTTCAGCGGTCTCAGCCGCAGCCAGCTGCCGAAGGCGTAGGCGCCGACGAGAATGAGCATGGCGAACCCGGCGGCGAAGGCCGCGCCATGATGCGGCGCGCCCGTGAAGCGATCAACGATCTGGGGTTCCAGCAACAGAACGAGGCCGCCGAGGAAAACGCTGGACAGGATGAAGGTGAACCAGCAGATGGCCACCAGCACGCCGATTTCCTGGCCAGTCAGCCCCCGCGTGGCATAGGCGCGGTAACGGATGACCGCGCCGGAAAACACGGAGCCGCCGATATTGTGCGACACCGCGTAGGTGGTGAAGGAGCACAGCGTGACGAACAGCCACGATACTTTCTTGCCGAGATGCAGCAGCGCGATGTGGTCGTAGCCGGCGAGCGAGGCGTAGGCGACGACCGAGCTCAGCGCCGCGAGCACCCAGCCGCGCGGCGGGATGGCGGCGATGCCGGCCCAGACATCGTCGAGTGAAATGCCGCGCAGTTCATGAATGAGCAGCCACAGCGAGAACGCGACGGCCGCGATGCCTACGACCGGCCAGAAATAGCGCCTCCAATTCATGGCGTCGTCATCATACGTTGCAGCTCATTGATTTGATGTGCCCAAGCCCTTCGAACCCTCATTTGAGACATGCCTGATTGAAGCCGGCTATTCAACCGGCAAGACATTGCCCCAACGTGACGCTGGCAAAAAGTGACGTCAGCGAAATTCGACCTCGCGCTCTTGGTGATTGCGAAGGGCACTGCTACTCTGTCGCCAACTTGAAACAAATCGAGGTGCCTGCTGCGTCCGTTCCCGGTTCGCGCGGCGCCGGAAGGAACTGAAGTGGAAGACCACGATACCGGCGCCGGCGCGTCGGCAGTGGGCATGTCCGGGGCATCGCCGACGCAGTCGGCAGGCCCGCAGCCGGCGCGATTCAGCCGCCACGCGGGTGCGCACCAAAGACATGCCGACCCCAGACATGCCAACCAGAGGCAGACTGGCGCGAGCCTGGCCGACCAGCAGGGCGATCCGCCGAAAGGCAAGACGCGCAAGCGCCGCAAGCGCCGGCGCGGTCGCAAGGTGTTTGCGCGCGACGACAACGGCGCCCCGCCGCCTGCCGCGCCCGCCGCCATTCCCGCAAGCCAGGCTCAGAGCGCGCCGTCGCAGGTCGAGCCAAGGCCGCCCCAGTCCCCGCCACGTCCGCCGCAGCAGGAATTGCCGGTTTTCGCCGCGCTCGACCTTGGCACCAACAATTGCCGGCTACTGGTCGCGGTGCCCGGCCGTCACGGCCAGTTCCGTGTCATCGACGCTTTCTCGCGCATCGTCAGGCTGGGCGAGGGGCTCACGGCCAGCGGCCGGCTGAGCCAGGCCGCAATGGACCGCGCCGTCGAGGCGCTGAAGATCTGCGGCGACAAGCTGCGCAACCGCAAGATCAGGAAAGCCAGGCTGATCGCCACCGAAGCCTGCCGTTCGGCCGCCAACGGCGTCGAGTTCCTGGATCGTGTCGAGCGCGAGGCCGGGCTGAAGCTCGAGATCATCGACCGCCAGACCGAGGCCCGCCTTGCCGTTTCCGGCTGCGGCTCGCTTGTCGAGCGCGACACGCAGGGCGTGGTGCTGTTCGACATTGGCGGCGGCTCGTCGGAAATCGCCTTGATCGACCTGACCGGACGGCGCTCTCCTCGGCTCGCCAACCACATCGTGTCGTGGACCTCGCTGCCTGTCGGCGTGGTGTCGCTCGCCGAGCGCTTCGGCGGACGCACGGTCACGCGCGAGACCTTTGCCGCCATGGTCGACGACGTGGCCGCGCGGCTGAAGGTCTTCGACGGCCGCGACAGGCTCGCGCATGTGCTGGCCAGTCCTAACTTCCATCTGCTCGGCACCTCCGGCACGGTGACGACGCTGGCCGGCGTGCATCTCGATCTCGAGCGCTACGACCGCCGCCGCGTCGACGGGCTCTGGATGGACCGCGACAGCGTCGATCGCATGATCGAGCGGCTAATCGGCTGGGATTTCCAGCAGCGTTGCGCCAACCCTTGCATCGGCGCCGACCGTGCCGATCTCGTGCTCGCCGGCTGCGCCATCCTGGAAGCGATCCGCGGTGTCTGGCCGTCCGAGCGGTTGCGCGTCGCCGACCGGGGACTGCGCGAGGGAATCCTGAGCGAGCTGATGGCCGATGACGGCGTCTGGCGTGGCGGCCGACCATGAGCAAGAAGCCTGAAAAGCCGGGTTCGGGAAGCATTCGCGTGCTGAAGACCCGGATCAAGAAGAAGAGCGGTCTGAAGGAATCCTCGCGTCGCTGGCTCGAGCGCCACATGAACGATCCTTATGTGCAGCGCTCCAAGGCAGACGGGTATCGCTCCCGCGCCGCCTACAAGCTGATCGAGATCGACGACAAGCATCACTTGTTGAAGCCCGGCATGAAAGTGATCGACCTGGGTGCTGCCCCCGGCGGCTGGTGTCAGGTGGCGGCCGCGCGGACGAAGTCGACGGCGGAGAATCCGCATGTCGTCGGCATCGACTATCTCGAAATGGACGCGGTTCCGGGCGCGGTCATCCTGCAGATGGATTTCCTCGATCCCGATGCGCCGCAAAAACTTGCCGAGGCGCTGGGCGGCCAGCCGGATGTGGTGTTGTCCGATATGGCGGCGCCCACGACCGGGCACCGCCGCACCGACCATTTGCGCACCATGCATCTGTGCGAAGTCGCGGCCGATTTTGCGCTGCACGTCCTGAGGCCGGGCGGGCATTTCCTCGCCAAGACTTTCCAGGGCGGCGCCGAGAACGAGCTTTTGTCGCTGCTGAAGCAGAATTTCCGCTCGGTCCATCACGTCAAGCCGCCGGCCTCGCGGGATGAGTCGGTGGAGCTTTATCTGCTGGCCAAGGAGTTCAAGGGGTAGCGCCTCTCCCTTCTCCCCTTGTGGGAGAAGGTGGCCGCGAAGCGGCCGGATGAGGGGTGTTCCAGGGAATACCAACGTCTCACTCCGCTGGAACACCCCTCATCCGTCTCGGCGCTGCGCGCCGATCCACCTTCTCCCACAAGGGGAGAAGGCAAGGGGCTACTTCCCCGCGGTTCCCGCCGTTTCCAGCGTCTTCGGCGTTGTCAGCCGTCCATGCCCGGAAACGGCATTGCCGGCGTCCGGCGCCAGCCGCATGAAGGTGATCGACGCCGCCGCCGAGACGGCCGCCACGATGAAGAAGGCGATGTGGAAATCGCTGAGCGTCAGCGGTCCGCCATGGATGGACGTCGACACTTCGAGGATGCCGCCGGCCAGCGCCACGCCGAGCGCGATCGACAATTGCTGGAAGACCGCGGTGATCGGCGTCGCCTTGCTGGTGTCGGCGGGCGTGATCTCGGCATAGGAGAGCGCATTGACGCCGGTGAAGAACATCGAGCGGATGAAGCCGCCGACCAGGAGTATCGCCAGCATCAGCGCATAGGGCGTCTGCGGCGTGAACAGGCCGTAGATGGCGATCGAGGCGGCCGCGACAAGCGAGCCCCAGATCAGCACGCGGCGGAAGCCGGCGAGCCGGAACAGCAGCGCGGTGACGAACTTCATGCCGATGGCGCCAATCGCCGAAACGAAGGTGATCATGCCGGACTGGAAGGGCGTCAGCCCGAAGCCGATCTGGAACATCAGCGGCAAAAGGAACGGCACCGCGCCGATGCCGATGCGAAACAGCGAGCCGCCGAGCACGGAGGATCGGAAAACCTGGTTGCGGAACAGCTCCAGGGCCAGCAGCGGGTTCTTGGCGCGCCGCGCATGGAGGAGATAAAGCACGCCGGAGATCACCCCGACAGCCACCGTGATGAAGCCGGCCATCGGCGGCAGCGCCGGCAGGCTGACGACGGAAAGGCCGAAGACGACGCCGGAAGCGGCAAGCCCCGAAAGCACGAAGCCGGGGAAATCGAGCGGCGGCGTCTGGGCAGGCTCCGTCTCCGGCAGATAGTGGGTGGCGAGCCACATGCCGACCAGGCCGATCGGCACGTTGATGAGAAAGATCCAGTGCCAGGTGAAATAGGTGGTGATGAAGCCGCCGATCGGCGGACCGACCAGCGGGCCGACCAGCGCCGGCACGGTCAGCCAGGACATTGCCGCGACAAGCTCGTTCTTCGGCGTGGCGCGCACCAGCACCAGGCGGCCGACCGGCGTCATCATCGCGCCGCCCATGCCTTGCAGGAAGCGCGACACCACGAAGGCCGGCAGCGAATTGGCAAACGCGCAGGCGACCGAGCCGGCGATGAAGACGCCGATCGCGGCGCGAAAGACGTTCTTGGCGCCGAACCGGTCCGCCATCCAGCCGCTGATTGGAATGAAGATCGCCAGCGACACCAGATAAGCCGTCAGCGCCAGCTTCAGCGCGATCGGGCTGGTGTGGATGTCGACGGCGATCGCCGGCAGCGACGTCGCGATCACGGTCGAATCCATGTTCTCCATGAAAAGTGCGACCGCCAGGATGAGCGGGATGATGCGGTTCAAGGGAAACGCCCTGATTTGTCTTCACGAATCTGGCGCCTGGCTGGGGGCGAGCCGGCACGTCCGGGCGGTTATCACGCCTCGGCCGGGATGTCGCATTAAATTGCTGTCACTTTTGTGCGACCGCAACCACTGGTAGGGGCAATTTCTCGACGGAATCTGATTGTGCCAGGCTTACTGCCATACTACCGATGCCGCATGGAGTGCTGAGATGGACAACACCGTCCCCATAGCTGACGTTAAACGTAAACTCTCCTTCATCCTGCGTGGAGCCAGTGAAGGACAGAGCTATGTCGTGGTCAGTAATGGGCGGCCGGTGGCGCGGATCATTCCTGCCGACACGCAGGAGTTATTTCCCCACTTGCGCGCAGCGTTGTTGTCCCGGCTCAAGCAACAGCCCGTTGTCGCTGTCGAAAACTGGACGCGCGACGACGCGTATGAGGACTAACGATGAAGGTCTTAGCGCGAAACGAGAACCCGTCGCGTCGCGCAACGATCGGCTTTTCAACCGCGACAGGACGTGTTACCAGCCAGCGCCAATCCTGAAAGGGAAGATGAGAGTCGGCGCTGGCCAATCGGCCCGGCGCCTTTTCCGCATTCAAAAGGACTGGCCATGGCAAAAATCATCGAAACGTCCACCGGCGCATTGGCGCTGACCTTCGACGACGTGCTTCTGCAGCCCGGCCATTCCGAAGTCATGCCGGGCGAAACCGACATCCGCACCCGCATCGCCGGTGACATCGATCTCAACGTGCCGATCCTGTCGGCGGCCATGGACACCGTCACCGAGGCGCGGCTGGCGATCGCCATGGCGCAGGCCGGCGGCATCGGCGTCATCCACCGCAACCTCACGCCGGCCGAGCAGGCCGAGCAGGTCCGGCAAGTGAAGAAGTTCGAATCCGGCATGGTGGTGAACCCGGTCACCATCGGCCCGGACGCCACGCTCGCCGACGCGCTGGCGCTGATGCGCACAAACGGCATCTCCGGCATTCCCGTGGTCGAGAATGGCGGCACCGGCGGTCACACGGTCGGCCGGCTCGTCGGCATCCTCACCAACCGCGACGTGCGCTTTGCCTCCGATCCGGCGCAGAAGGTCTACGAGCTGATGACGCGTGAGAACCTGATCACCGTCAAGGAGAACGTCGACCAGGACGAGGCCAAGCGCCTGCTTCACAAGCACCGCATCGAGAAGCTGGTGGTGGTCGACCGGAAGGGCAATTGCGTTGGCCTGATCACCGTCAAGGACATCGAGAAGTCGCAACTCAACCCGCATGCCACCAAGGACGCCCAGGGACGCCTGCGCGCCGCCGCCGCCACCAGCGTCGGCGATGACGGCTTCGAGCGTGCCGAGCGCCTGATCGACGCCGGCGTCGACCTGCTCGTCATCGACACCGCGCATGGCCATTCGCAGCGTGTCCTGGATGCCGTGACGCGGGCGAAGAAACTCTCCAATTCAGTGCGCATCCTGGCCGGCAACGTCGCCACCGCGGAAGGCACGAAGGCGCTGATCGATGCCGGCGCCGACGCCGTCAAGGTCGGCATCGGCCCGGGCTCGATCTGCACCACGCGCATCGTCGCCGGCGTCGGCGTGCCGCAGCTCTCGGCGATCATGTCGGCGGTGGAGATGGCGCAGAAGTCGGGTGCGACGGTGATCGCCGATGGCGGCATCAAATATTCCGGCGACCTCGCCAAGGCGCTCGCCGCCGGCGCTGGTGCCGCCATGATCGGCTCGCTGCTGGCCGGCACGGAGGAGAGCCCGGGCGAGGTCTATCTGCACCAGGGCCGCTCCTTCAAGGCGTATCGCGGCATGGGCTCTGTCGGCGCCATGGCGCGCGGCTCGGCCGATCGCTACTTTCAGGCCGAGGTCCGCGACACCCTCAAACTGGTTCCGGAGGGCATTGAAGGGCAGGTTCCCTACAAAGGACCTGTGGCTGGCGTGCTGCACCAGCTTGCAGGCGGCCTGAAAGCCGCTATGGGTTATGTGGGTGGACGTGACCTTGCAGACTTCCGCGAGCGCGCCACTTTTGTGCGCATATCCAATGCCGGACTTCGTGAAAGCCACGCCCATGACGTCACGATCACCCGCGAAAGCCCAAATTACCCGGGCGGAATTTGATCGGGAGGCCGATCAGGCCGACCGCCAGGGCCTGTGGCGTGGCTTGAGCGTGGCGGTTCTGCGGCTGTCGCGGCACGCGGCGGCCCTCTCCATCGCCTCAATTGCGCTTTTCCTTGCCATGACGGCGCTGGAGTTTCTCTATTTCCAGCGTCTGAGCGGTGGCCTGGCTTCGCTCGACATGCGCGTCGCCGGCTTCACGCCCGACGAAGGCATGGCGTGGCTCACAGCACTCGGCCGTCGCGGCGGCGAGATCATCATCGTCTGGCACTATTTGACCTTCGACCTTTTGTTCCCGGCCCTGCTGTCGCTGACGCTGGTCAGCCTCATCCTTGCCTTCGGCAGGCGGCTCAGCACCTTCCGAGCCATGCCGGCGCAACTGCAGGCCTTGTTCTCGCTCGTCCTGGTGTTGCCCTACACGGTCGCCGACTACGCCCAGAATTTTGCCTTGGCGCGGCTGCTTTCCGATTTCCAGTTGGCCAATCCCGATTCGCTGGCCTTCGCCTCTTCGCTGACCGTCACCAAATTCGCGTTGCTGGCGATCCCAGTCTTCGTCGTCGCATTCTTCGCGCTGGCCGGGCAACGGCGGCGCTGACGGGAGGAGAGGGCGCACATATGCACCAGACCGCCATCTTCTGGCCAATGCTGGCGCATGTGCTCCTGGTCTACATCGTCTATCTGGTGATGCTGAAGCGGCGCTATTTCGCCGTGAAATCGGGCGAGGCGAAGGTCAGCCAGTACAAGGTCCGCTCGACCGAGCCGGCGTCCAGCGTCACCGTCGCCAACAATCTGATCAACCAGTTCGAGCTGCCGGTTCTCTTCTACGCGCTCTGCCTGGCGCTGTTCGTCACCAATGGCGTGAACTACCTGACTCTGGCATTGATGTGGCTGTTCATAGCCACGCGCTATATCCACGCCTGGGTGCATCTCGACAGAAACTATGTGCTGCACCGCAGCCGCGCCTTCTTCCTCGGCGCGGGCATACTTTTCGTTGCCTGGATCTGGTTTGCGCTGCACCTGGTTGGGGCGGTGTGAAGAGGCGCTAAAGATCGAACACCGCGATCCTGCGCCTGTCGAATTTGATGCCGATCTCGCCGCGGACCAGCCTTAGCGCCTGCTCGCCGAAAACGGCGCGCCGCCAGCCCTGCAGCGCCGCCACGTCGGCCTCGTCGCCCTCGGCCGCTATGCGGTCGATATCGTCGCTGGAGGCAAGCACCTTGGTGGCGACGCCTTCCTTCTCCGCGACGATCCTGAGCAGCACCTTGAGCAGTTCCGCCGCCGCGCTCGATCCTTCCGGCGGCTGCACGCTTTTCGGCAGTTTCGGCATCGAGTCCTTGGGCAGCGCCAGCGCCGCGTTGACCGCGCCAAGCAGCGCGATTGCCGTCGCGGAGCGCTCCCAGCCTTTCGGCGTTGTGCGCAGCTTGCCGAGCGCCGCCGCGTCGCGCGGCGCCTGCTGCGCGATCTCGTAGATGGCATCATCCTTGAGCACGCGGCCGCGCGGCACGTCGCGCTCGCGCGCCTCGCGTTCGCGCCAGGCGGCCACCGCCTGCACGATCGCCAGCTCCTGCGGCTTGCGCAGCCTCATCTTCAGCCGCTTCCAGGCATCTTCGGGATGCGGATCGTAGGTCTCGCGCGAGGTCAGCACATCCATCTCCTCGTTCAGCCAATGGGCGCGATCCTCGCGCTTCAGCTCGGCGCTGAGATGCTGGTAGACCTCGATCAGGTGGGTGACGTCGGCAAGCGCGTATTCGAGCTGCTTGTCGGAGAGCGGCCGGTGCCGCCAGTCGGTGAAGCGCGAGGACTTGTCCAGCCGGGCTCCGGTGACCTTCTGGACGAGCTGGTCATAGGAAACGCTGTCGCCGAAGCCGCAGACCATAGCCGCCACCTGGGTGTCGAACACCGGATGCGGCACCAGATCGCCGAGATGGACGATGATTTCGATGTCCTGCCGCGCCGCGTGGAAGACCTTCAGCACCGCCTCGTTGGCCATGAGCCGGAAGAACGGTTTCAGGTCGATGCCGGGCGACAATGGATCGATAAGCGCCTCAATCCCAGGCGCGGCAATCTGGATCAGGCAGAGGATCGGCCAAAAGGTCGTCTCGCGGATGAATTCGGTATCGACGGTAACGAATTCCGACTTTTCGAACGCCGCGACAACGCTCTCGAGTTCTTCTTGTGTGGTAATGACGTGCATCAAATCGCTTTTGGCACAATATTAGGCCTCTTTCAATTTCAGCCGCGCGCGCTTTCGTCAAGCGCCGCGACGTCGTCACGCACCGCTAGTTTCGCGCGATCGCGATATCCGACGGCTGGGCGCAGCGTTTCAGGCCTCTGCGACCGGCGCTTCCACTCTTTGCCGTGCGATATCCGCGACTTCGGCCGCGGACCGTCGGCCAAGCGCGCCGGCGGCGGCCAGGCTGAGCAGGATGAAGGGGAGGCCGATGCCGAAGGCCGAGCGGATGCCCCAGTGATCCGATACGAAGCCGAGCAGCGGCGGACCAAGCAGAAAGGCGACGAAGGAGATCTGCGACAAGGCGGCGACATTGATCGCCGCGGGACGGTCGGTGCGCTGCGCCGCCGCCGAGATCGCCAGCGGAAAGATGGCGCTGCTGCCGATGCCCAGAAGCGCGAAGCCCAGCATCGAGACGAAGGGCAGGGGCGAGAAGAAGACGATGAACACGCCGACCAGCATTGTCGCCAGCAGCACGCGCGCCACGCCGCTCGGTGAGTGGCGATCGACAAAGCTGTCGGCGAAGAAGCGTGTCGTCGCCTGCGAGAAGGCGAACAGCGCCACGGTGAAGCCGGCAACGAAGGGCCCTGAGTCGAACACTGCGCGCATATAGATCGCCGACCAGTCCATGCTGGCCCCTTCCATCAGCATGGCCGATAGTGTTACCGCGACGAGGATGAGGATCGGCAGAGTCGGCCGGGCATACATCGGCGGCTTGTCGCCGGTCGCGGCTAAGCGGGCGGGCGCCGGTTCGAAATTGCCGAGGAACAACGCCATCGCAACCGCCACAATCGGCACGACCAGCGCCAGATGCACTTGCGGTGACAGGCCGAGATGAGCCACGGCGCTGCCGAACAGGCCGGCGCCGAAGAAGCCGATGCTCCAGAATGAATGTGCCCGGTTCATGATGCGGCGTTGGAGCAGGAACTCGGTCCTGTCGGCCTCGACATTCAAGATGATCTCGATGCTGCCGATCATCAATCCGACCGGGAGCAGCATCAGGAACAGAGCGGCCGGGCCCGGTGCGTGCACCGCGATGGCATAGGCGAGCGCGAGCAGCGGCACCAGCCACAACAGCGCGCGGCGAAAGCCGACGCGCTCCAGGATCGGCGTCGCCAGCGTCAGCGCGATCAAGGTAGCGATCGGCGTGCCGATCAGGGCCAGACCGAGCGTGCCGTCCTCGATCCCCATGGCTCGCTTGATGTCGGGCAGGCGCGGAAAGATGTTGCCCATGGCAAAGGAATAGATCGCGAAGCCGGCATAGACGCGGTGCTGGGGGGCGAGTTTCGGGCCAAGGGTCATCATGGGCAATCCAACAAGGAGATTCTGTCGGGCCTCGTCGGGCCACCAACGACTCTGCTTCTTGCATGAACAGGCAAAACATGCAACAATGTGCACAAATAAATAGGATCGTGCATGCTCACCGAGGAACGCCACCAACTCATTCGCGACCAGCTTGCGGCCGACGGAAAGGTGCTGGCCGGTGAACTCGCCAGCCGTTTCGGCGTGTCGGAAGACACGGTGCGCCGCGATCTCAGGGAATTGGCGAAGGCCGGGCAGTTGCGCCGCGTCTATGGCGGCGCGGTCGCGTCGGCGCCCTTTGCCGCCGCGACGCTCGGCCAGCGCAGCCGTCATGCGGTCGAGGAGAAAACGCGGCTCGCCAGGGCGGCGGTTGGGCTGCTGAGCGCGGGGCAGTCGCTGTTCATCGACGGCGGCACGACCAACGAGGCGATCGCCAGGGCGATCCCGCGCGACATGGAACTCACCGTCGCCACCAATTCGCTGGGTGTGGCCTCGGCTCTGACGGACCTTCCCCTGGTCGAGCTGATCGTGCTCGGCGGCCGCTATGTGCCCGATCTCGGCACCTGCGTCGGCGCCGACACGCTCGTCGCCGTGGCGCAGCTCGGCGCCGATCTGTTCTTTCTTGGCTCCTGCGGGCTGGATGTCGCGCGCGGCGTCACCGCCTTCGATTCGGCCGAAGCCGAGGTGAAGCGCGCCATGGCGAAGAACAGCGCCGGCATCGTCATTGCCGTCACCAACGACAAGCTCGCCACCGCCGCGCCCTATCGCGTGGCGGGAGCGGATGCGATCCGCCATCTGGTGGTGGAAAAGACCGCGCCCTCCGCCACGCTCGCCGATTTCCAAAGCCGGGGCGCGCAGGTCCACTTTGCCTGAACGGCCGCGCTGGCGCGCCTGTGTGACCGGTTGCCTTGACAAAGCCGGCCTCTCATGCGCTTTTCGCGCCAATTTTCGAGCCGGGCCAATGCCCGCAATTTCCGGACTTTACCCATGACCACGCATCGTTACCGCAGCCATACCTGTGCCCAGTTGAGAAAGAGCGACGTCGGCAATTCCGTTCGCCTGTCGGGCTGGGTGCATCGCGTGCGCGACCACGGCGGCCTGCTCTTCATCGACCTGCGCGACCACTATGGCCTGACTCAGATCGTCGCCGATCCGGATTCGCCCGCCTTCAAGGTGGCCGAAACCCTGCGCGGCGAATGGGTGGTCCGCGTCGACGGCGAGGTCAAGGCGCGCCTGCCCGAGACGACCAACGCTAACCTGCCGACCGGCGAGATCGAGATTTTCGCACGCGAGATCGAAGTGCTGTCGGCCGCCAAGGAGCTGCCACTGCCGGTGTTCGGCGAGCCGGACTACCCAGAAGACATCCGCCTGAAATACCGTTTCCTCGATCTGCGCCGCGAGACGCTGCACAAGAACATCGTGGCGCGCACCAAGATCATCGCCGAGATGCGCAAGCGCATGGGCGAAGTCGGCTTCACCGAATTCTCGACGCCGATCCTGACCGCGTCGTCGCCGGAAGGCGCGCGCGATTTTCTGGTACCGTCGCGTATCCATCCCGGCACCTTCTACGCGCTGCCGCAGGCGCCGCAGCAGTACAAGCAGTTGATCATGGTCTCCGGCTTCGACCGCTATTTCCAGATCGCGCCCTGCTTCCGCGACGAGGACCCGCGCGCCGACCGCCTGCCGGGCGAATTCTACCAACTCGACCTCGAGATGAGCTTCGTCGAGCAGGACGACGTGTTCTCCACCATGGAGCCGGTGCTTCGCGGCGTCTTCGAGACCTTTGCTGCCGGCAAGCCGGTGACGCAGAAATTCCGCCGCATCCCCTATGACGAAGCGATGCGCACCTATGGCTCCGACAAGCCGGACCTGCGCAACCCGATCGAGATGCAGGCGGTCTCGGATCATTTCCGCGATTCCGGCTTCAAGGTGTTCGCCAACATCCTGGCCAACGATGCAAAGGCCGAAGTCTGGGCCATCCCGGCCAAGACCGGCGGCAGCCGCGCCTTCTGCGACCGCATGAATTCCTGGGCGCAGGGCGAAGGCCAGCCGGGTCTCGGCTACATTTTCTGGCGCAAGGAAGGCGAAAAACTCGAAGGCGCCGGCCCGCTGGCCAAGAACATCGGCGAGGAACGCACCGAGGCGATCCGCCAGCAGCTCGGCCTCGCCGACGGCGACGCGGCCTTCTTCGTCGCCGGTGACCCGAAGAAGTTCGTCACCTTCGCGGGTGCGGCGCGTACCCGCGCCGGCGAGGAGCTGAACCTCGTCGACCGCGAGCGGTTCGAGCTTTGCTGGATCGTCGACTTCCCGTTCTTCGAATGGAACGAGGACGAGAAGAAGATCGACTTCGCCCACAATCCGTTCTCCATGCCGCAGGGCGGCATAGACGCGCTCAACGGCGAGGAGCCGCTCGGCATCAAGGCCTTCCAGTACGACATGGTCTGCAACGGCTTCGAGATCGCGTCGGGCGGCATCCGCAACCATCTGCCGGAAACCATGGTCAAGGCTTTCGAGATGGTCGGCCTGGACCGCGCGACGGTGGAGGAGCGCTTCGGCGGCCTCTACCGCGCCTTCCAGTATGGCGCGCCGCCGCATGGCGGCATGGCGGCGGGCGTCGACCGCATCGTCATGCTGCTCGTCGGGGCAAAGAACCTGCGCGAGATCACCATGTTCCCGATGAACCAGCAGGCCTATGACCTGCTGATGAACGCGCCTTCGGAAGCGACCCCGCAGCAGCTGCGCGAGCTGTCGCTGCGTGTCGCCGTGGCCAAGAAGGAAGGCTAGGGCTCAGAGCCAGGCCTTTCTTTCTGCTCGCAGAAACAGCATCCATTGAAAAGCCCGGCATCGCTGCCGGGCTTTTTGCTTGAAGCGTGTCGCTCGATCAGTCCTGATTCGCCTTGACCTTGACGCCCAGCGTCTTCGGCAGGTCGAGCGGGTTGGACATGGCGCCGGCCATGATCAGCGCGAACGGCACCGACGACGGCGGCTCGGCCGAGATTTCCAGGCTCTTCGGATCGTCGAGGAAGGTGTTGACCGCCGACGAGACTTCCGCCGTCAGCTCGGGATTGTTGAGCTGCGCCATGCCGAACGGCACGATCGCCTTGGCCTGGTTGGCGACGTCCTTGGCCGACATGCCCTGCTGCTTGCCGACATAGTCGAGCACCTTGCCGGTGAGCGAATCGTCCTCGAAGCGCACCGAGGCGCCGTTGAAGGAAAGCTGCTGCATCAGGCCGAGCATGGCCATGCCTTGCGCGGATTTGTCGGCGCCTTCCGGCTGGGCGGCGAGCTGCTTCTGCATGGCCTGCATCGACTTGATGAAGTCCAGCGTATAGCCGCCGAGGTTGAAGGTCATGCCGAGCGTGCCGGCATTCTCGACCGAGATGTCATATTTCGACAGCTCCATCTTGCCGTCGCTCGGCTGCCAGGTGCCGGCCATGTCGATGTTGCCCGAGATGTTCTGGTAGCCGAGCGCCTCGATGGCTTCCTTCGACTTCGGGTCGTCGACCAGCGACAGATCGGCGGTGAATTTTTCGGTGTTGGCGGTGAAGTCCATCGCCTTGCCGTCGGCTGGCGGGGTGATCTGGACGGCAAGCCCGTCCATCGCGAACGCCGTCTTGTCACCGACCTTGACCGTCATGTTGGAGAGCTCCGCCGACTTGTACATCATCAGCGAGCCGAGCGGATCGGTGCTGCCTTCGGCCGGGACCTTCATGTCGTGGATGACCACGGGGCTGAGGTTGAGCGTCACGCCGTCCTTGCTGTGCTCGAAAGCCGAGGTCGAGACGGTGGCGATCTCGTAGCCGCCATCGGCTTCGGTGACCCCTTCCAGCTTTACGTCGCCGATCGGCAGCGCTTCCTTCTCGGCCGCCGGCTTGATCGAAACACCCTGCAGCACGGCATTCGAATCGTCGCCGGAGACACCGGTCCACGAAATGTCGACGCCCTGGGCGCCGAGAGCTGCCTTGATGCGCTCGGCCACCGCCGGATCGGCGGCGAAGGCCGTGTTGAGCGGCAGCGTCAGCAGAAAGGTCGAAAAGGCCAGTTTCTTGAGCGTTGAGCGTTGGATTGTCATGGCGAGTTCCCTGTCCTGATTTGGCTATGATGAGATTGTTTTGAAAGCTGCTCCATCACCATTCCGTGACGAACGGGACGGGAAAAAGGCATTTCCCCGCACATTTGTCGAAAATGGCGATGAAAGGCAAACGCCGGCCGGCAGCCATTCCCGATGCGGTGAATTTATCATGAAGGCCGCGGCCCCTTGCGCCAGCGCGTTGCATTGCCAGATAGCGGCCGCATGTAACGGATTGATGTTGGCCGGCGTCATGTTGCCGACTAAGCCTGTTGCAGATCGGTGGCAAATTGCCGCCGTCGCCTTGCCGCTTCCGTGAAATCCTTCACACCCGCCGGCTGCATGTCCAAGGCCGCGACGAACGCGCCGATGTTCACGCGGCGCTTGCCGCGAATCGCCTGCTCGGCTAGTCCAAATCCATGGGAAAGAGGCTTTTGCCGCCTGATGACAATGGCGGCGGCGACAAAATCGAACCGGTCGATCTGAAGGAAGCGCTCGAGCGGCGCTACCTCGCTTACGCGCTGTCGACCATCATGCACCGGGCCCTGCCGGATGTGCGCGACGGGCTGAAGCCGGTCCATCGCCGCATCATGCATGCCATGCGGCTGCTCAGGCTCAACCCCGATCAGGGTTTTGCCAAATGCGCCCGCATCGTCGGCGACGTGATGGGCAAGTTCCATCCGCATGGCGACCAGTCGATCTACGACGCCCTGGTGCGTCTCGCGCAGGACTTCTCGATGCGCTACCCGCTGGTCGACGGGCAGGGCAATTTCGGCAACATCGACGGCGATAACGCCGCCGCCATGCGCTACACCGAAGCGCGCATGACCGAGGTGGCGAGCGAGCTGCTTGCCGGCATCACCGAGGACGCGGTCGATTTCCGGCCGACCTACAACGAAGAGGACGAGGAGCCGTCCGTCCTGCCGGGCGCCTTCCCGAACCTGCTCGCCAACGGTTCCTCCGGCATTGCCGTCGGCATGGCGACCTCGATCCCGCCGCACAACGCGGCCGAGCTTTGCGATGCTGCGCTTCATCTGATCGAACATCCGGATGCACCGGTGGCGAAGCTGATGGATTTCGTCCAGGGACCGGATTTCCCGACCGGCGGCATCATCGTCGACAGCCGAGCCTCGATCCTCGAAGCCTATGAGACGGGCCGGGGCGGTTTCCGCGTGCGCTCGAAATGGGGCCAGGAGGACCAGGGCAGGGGCACCTGGAGCATCGTCGTCACCGAAATCCCTTACGGCGTGCAGAAGGCGAGGCTGATCGAGAAGATCGCCGAGCTGTTGATGGCGCGCAAGCTGCCGCTGCTCGAAGACATCCGTGACGAGAGCGCCGAGGACATCCGCGTCGTGCTGGTGCCGAAGAGCCGCACCGTCGATCCCGGCATCCTGATGGAATCGCTGTTCAAGCTCACCGAGCTAGAAAGCCGTTTTCCGCTCAACATGAACGTGCTGTCGCGCGGCAAGGTGCCGAACGTCCTGTCGCTGAAGGGCGTGCTGAAGGAGTGGCTCGACCACCGCCGCGAAGTTCTGATCCGCCGCTCGAAATATCGGCTCGGCGAGATCGAGAAGCGGCTGGAAATCCTTGCCGGCTACCTGATCGCCTATCTCAACATCGACGAGGTCATCAGGATCATCCGCGAGGAGGATGAGCCCAAGCAGGTGATGATGGCCCGCTGGTCGCTCACCGACAACCAGGCCGAAGCCATCCTCAACATGCGCCTGCGCGCTTTGCGCAAGCTCGAGGAGATCGAGATCCGCAAGGAGTTCGACGGCCTCACTGCCGAGAAGAAGCAGATCGAGGCCCTGCTGGCGTCCGACGCCAAGCAATGGTCGACGATCAAGTGGGAAGTCGCCAAGGTCCGCGACACGTTCGGTCCGGAGACCGAGCTCGGCAAGCGCCGCACCCAGTTCGCCGACGCGCCCGAGCATGACCTGACCGACATCGCGCATGCCATGATCGAGCGCGAGCCGGTCACCGTGGTGGTGTCGGAAAAGGGCTGGCTGCGCGCCATGAAGGGTCATTTGACCGACCATTCACAGCTCACTTTCAAGGAAGGCGACGGCCTGAAGCTTGCCTTCCACGCCCAGACCACGGACAAGATCCTGGTCTTCACCACGGGCGGCAAGTTCTACACCATCGGCGCCGACCGGCTGCCGGGCGGGCGCGGCCATGGCGAGCCGATCCGCATCATCGTCGACATGGAGAACGACCAGGACATCGTGACCGCCTTTGTCCATGATCCCAAGCGCAAGCTGCTGCTCGTCTCCTACGATGCCAATGGTTTCGTCGTTTCGGAGGAAGAGGTCGTCGCCAACACCCGCAAGGGCAAGCAGGTGATGAACGTCAAGGCGCCGGACGAGGCCAAGCGCTGCATCCCGGTTTCGGGCGACCATCTCGCCATCGTCGGCGAGAACCGCAAGATGCTGGTCTTCCCGCTGGCCGAAATTCCGGAAATGGCGCGCGGCAAGGGCGTGCGCCTGCAGAAGTACAAGGACGGCGGCGTGCTGGACCTCAAGACGTTCACACTCGAGACCGGGCTCTCCTGGCAGGATTCGGCGGATCGCACTTTCGTCAAGTCGCGCGAGGAACTGGCCGAATGGATCGGAGCGCGCGCCGCCGCCGGCCGCATGGTGCCGAAGGGTTTCCCGCGGACGGGTAAGTTCGGGTAGCACGGCCTTTTCCTTCTTCCCTTGTGGAAGAAGGTGGACGAGCGAAGCTAGGCCGGATGAGAAGTGTTCCAGGGAACGCCGACGTCTCACTCCGCTGGAGCACCCCCTCATCCGTCTCGGTGCTACGCGCCGAAGAGCGCCCAGCCAATCATTTGGACTATCGTCACGATTGCTGCACTATGATGGTGCGTAAGCATCCATTGAACCTTCGGGCAGGGGAGAAACGCCGGGTTGAAGCGGGCTGAGATCCAGAAGCCGGGGCAGCGCCTGTTCGGCCTGTCGACGCCGCTGCGGGCGGCCGTCATCCCGCCGCTGTCGGCGGCGCGCTGGCTCCTGGTCCTGATCGTCGCCGCCGGCGTCTATTTCTTCCACGGCTTCCTGTTTCCGGTGCTGGCGGCCCTCGTCATCGCCTTCGCCAGCTGGCCGCTCTACCGCCGGCTGCTCGTCGTCGTCGGCGGCAACCGCACCGCCGGCGCGACGCTTGCGATCCTTTTCATCCTCACCTTCCTGGTGGTGCCGATCGCGCTTGCCGGCACCTATGCCATCAACGAGCTGCGCGAGTGGGTTACCTGGGCGATCGAGACCAATCGGCACGGCGCGGTAACGCCGCAATGGATCGCCACCATGCCGGTGGTCGGCGAGTGGCTGAACGAGCAGTGGACGGCGTATCTCGGCCATCCCAGCGGCATCGGCGAATTGATCCAGCTGATCAGCGGCTCCAACATCGGCACCATCTATCGCGGTGCCCTGGCCGCCGGCGGCAGCGCCTTCGGCCTGTTGCTGACACTTCTGTTCATGATGATCGCGCTGTTCTTCGCCTATCGCGACGGCGAATCTTTCGCGGCCCAGGTCGATCGCCTCGGCGAACGCATTCTGCCGACGCGCTGGGAGCGTATCTCGCGCGTCGTGCCGGCAACCATCTCCTCGACCGTGACGGGCATGACCATCATCGCCATCGGCGAGGGCCTGGTGCTGGGCATAGCCTATTGGCTCGCCGGCGTGCCGTCGCCGGTCACGCTCGGCGCGCTCACCGGCATCATGGCGCTGATACCGGGCGGCGCGCCGCTCTCCTTCACCCTGGTGTCGATCTACCTTGCCGCCAGCGGCCAGCTTTTTGCCGGCGCGGCGCTGTTCGTCTGGGGCGCGGTCGAGCTCTTCATCGTCGACAAGACCTTGCGGCCCAAGCTCGTCGGCGGCCCGATCAAGCTGCCGTTCCTGCCGACCTTTTTCGGCTTGATCGGCGGCGTCAAGACGATGGGCTTCCTCGGCCTGTTCATCGGCCCGGTATTGATGGCGCTCCTCGTCGCCATCTGGCGCGAATGGCTGCGCGAGGTTGAGTTGATGGACGAGATCCCGCCAGTCGCCGACGAGGCTGGCGCGCCGCCCCGGATCGAGGCGGCCGCGGAGCCGAGGAAGATTCAGGCCGGATGATGCACCGCGAGGTCCGCGCGGCGCTTGCGGCCCTCATGCAATTGCCACAGCGAATGCGCGACCAGCGTCACGATCATGATGCCGCCGCCGATCAGGCTGTTGCGGGACGGTGTCTCGGCGAAGATCATCCACACCCAGACTGGCGCCAGGATCGTTTCCAGGAGATAGAACATCGCCACTTCCGCGCCCGAGATGTATTTCGGTCCGTTGGCGAGGCAGAAGAATGCGATCGGCATGACGACGCCGCCATTCAGCATGATCCACCACGGCGCCGCTACCTGGAAGCCGGTCCTGGAAACCATGAACGCCGCCACCCCGAAAGGCAGGATGACGCCAATCAGCGCGGTGAAGCCCATGTCCTTGCCGCTGGCGCGCGAGATGGTGATGGCGCAGGCAATCAGGAAGGCGGAGCACAAAGCCATCAGGTCACCGAACAGATATCCGGTGCCGACGGAATCGCCAACGATGATGGCGACGCCGACGATCATCAGCGCCATCGCGGCGAGGGTCAGCGGCCGCGGCCGCTCTTTCAGGAACAGCCAGGACAGCAGCGCCGCGAAGACGGTGTTGAAGGCCAGGATGAAGACGAGATCGGCCGTCGATGTATGGTAGACGGCTGTCATGAAGGCAACCGCGCCGAGCCCGTAGATCACGGCCACGATCAGTCCCGACCAGCCCGGTATGAGCTGCGGCGCATTCTTGCTGTACGAGCGCCAGACGGCCCACATGATCAGCGCCGCCGCCAAGGTGCAGCTGGTGCGCAGCAAAAGGATGGTCCAGGCCTCGCCATTCGCGAGCCGGATCAGCGGAATATCGATGCTCAGCACCAGCCCGCCGATGGCGGTGACGAGAAGGCCTTTCTGATGATCGGTGTGGGAAGACATGTGATCGTTCTCGAAACAAAGCGAGAGCAAGGGCCGGCGCGATTGCGCACGTCTCGCGCGAGGGCGCGCAAGACCGGCGTCTTCTCCCTTGAAACACTATAAGGGCGGGTTCGGGAAAACTGTTTTAGCGACTGACCGCTTCGTGGTCGAAGCGTTCCCAGCCTTTCGGGCCGAGATGCTCCTGCGGCATGAAGCGCATCTTATAATTCATCTTGCGCGAGCCGTTGACCCAGTAGCCGAGATAGACGTGGGGCAGGCCCATCGCCTTGGCGCGGGCGATGTGGTCGAGGATCATGAAAGTGCCGAGCGAGCGCTCCTCGAAGTCGGGATTGAAGTAGGAATAGACCATCGACAGGCCGTCGGCCATCTTGTCGGTGAGCGCGACGGCGATCAGCTCGCCATGGCCCTTGCCGGTGATGAACGTGTCGGGGCCACGACGCCGGTATTCGATGATCTTGGTGTCGACATGCGTGTCTTCCACCATCATCGCATAGTCGAGCACGGTCATGTCGGACATGCCGCCGCGGCGATGGCGGGCGTCGAGATAGCTGCGGAAGAGCGAATATTGCTCGGTCGAGGGCTGCGCGTCATGCATGGCCCCGACGAGATCGGCATTGTGCTGGATGACGCGGCGCATGTTGCGGCTGGGGTCGAATTCCTGCGCCAGGATGCGCACCGAGACACAGGCGCGGCACGATTCGCAGGCCGGGCGGTAGGCGATGTTCTGCGAGCGCCGGAAGCCGCCTTGCGTGAGCAGGTCGTTCATCTCCGGCGCCTTGTCGCCGACAAGGTGCGTGAACACCTTGCGCTCGAACTGTCCCTCCAGATAGGGGCACGGTGACGGCGCGGTCAGGAAGAACTGCGGCGACTGGGTCGGATGCTGCGTCATCTAATCTTGGAAACGCTCCTGCGAATCGCTCTACCTTTGGCCCGGTCGGCGAAAAATTCAACAGGATTGTGCTGACGCGACGGGCTCGACCTGTTCATATTTATGCGCAGGCGGTGCGGCGGTTTGATCGACGCGGCCGTGGACACCGTCAGATATCGGTGCGGGTGACCACCGTGCCGAGCAGCAGATCGTGCAGCGTGCGCTTGCGGTCGGAGAACAGCGTGACCAGAAGCACCAGCGGCGTCAGGATGACATTGCCGGCCCAAAACAGCACCGAGTGAACGACGGCCGTCATGCCGTCGATGCGGCTGCCGTCGAGCTTCTCCAGGCGGATGCCCATGATCTTCATGCCGGTCGTCGCCTGGTCGCGGCTTCCAAGCGTGTTCCAGATGTAGAGAATGGCTACCATCGGCACCAGCACCGAAAACAGCGTCCAGCCGAGGCCGAAGGTCAAAAGCCCGAGGATGGCGACCAGGATGGCGAAGGGAATGGTGAGCAGCGCGACGAAGAAATAATCGAGCAGGAAGGCGAAGATGCGCCTCGTGCGCACGCCGCGATAGGCGCGGGTGTCCTCGAACCTGGTGGTGATGATCTCGCCGTCCAACACGCGTGCGTTCATGTCCGTTCCTCGATCGCGGCATCCGCTTGAGGATGCCTGTCGCCCCTGTCAAATGGTGAGGGCGGACCGGAATTCAAGGAACATGCACGCCGGTGGACCGACGCGATGTCAGAAGATGCCGGGGCAGAGCCTGTAGCGGACCCGCGAGAGATAGTCGCGATACTCATCGGTCATCGCCAGGATACGCTCCTCGCGCAGGATGCGATGGATCTGGAACAGGGTGATGATCGCGTAGACCGCGAAATTGTAGATGGAGAAGCTCGAAAGCAGGAACAGGATGTGCCCGGCCAGGTAGCCGGCATAGATCGGGTGCCGCACGAACCGGTAGGCGCCGCTGGTGACGACGCCGCGATTGGCAGGCAGGATGGCGAAAGAACGGCCGAGCGACATCTTGCCCCAGATAACCACCCAAAGCGCCAGGAACTGCAGCGGCGCCGCAATGTAAAGCGGGACGATCGCGATGCCTTGCTGCAGCGAAACCAGGGCGGAGCCGAAGCCCGCGGTCAGCGAGATGAAGACGGTGAGCGGGCTCCAGTCGCGCACAAGCGGCCGGCGCGCCAAGAGCAGCCAGACAAAGGTGAGCGTCTCGGAAATCAGCAGCATCAGGACGTTGAGCCGGCCGCTGTCGATGACGAGGTTGTTCACGCCGCGATAGATGAAGACTGCTGCTACCGCGAGCGCGATGAAACGAAACAGCCCCTCGCGCAGGTCGGTGAGAACCGCGCTGCTCTGCAGGCCGGACCAAAAACCGTTCTCCGCGCCAGGCAGCGCATCGCTCTTGGAAATCGCCAACTCTGTTACCCCGGTGGTCCCCTCGCGAGGGACCATTGCACGCAAGCCTTGCCGTCCGGTTAAGGTTTCGCACGCTTTTGATTGCATCTGGAGGATTTGCGTCGTTACGCACGAATACCGGATGATGTGTTGGCAGTTGAACATGACATTCTTCCCGGTCTAGCTTGCTGCGGCGCACAAAGGGGACAGGGACATGGACTACGACATGCTGGTCATCGGCAGCGGCCCTTCGGGGCGCCGGGCCGCGGTGCAATCGGCCAAGCTCGGCAGGTCGGTGCTGGTGGTCGACAGGGGCCGGCGCCTGGGCGGCGTCTCGGTGCACACCGGCACCATCCCGTCGAAGACGCTGCGCGAGACGGTGCTCAACCTCTCGGGCTGGCGCGAACGCGGCTTCTACGGACGCGGCTACCGGGTCAAGCAGGACATTTCGATCAGCGATCTGGTCGACCGGCTGCACAAGACGCTCGACCATGAGGTGGAGGTGCTGCAGCACCAGTTCATGCGCAACACGGTGAGAAGCGCGCGCGCCGCGGTGAAATTCCTCACGCCGAACAAGGTCAGCCTGACCGCCGACAATGGCGACTACAGCGAGGTTGGCTTCGCCAACGCGCTTATCGCCGTCGGCACCAGGCCGCACCGTCCGGCCGACGTGCCCTTCGACAAACAGCGCGTCTTCGATAGCGACGAGATGCTGGAGCTCCACCATCTGCCGCGCACGCTGACGGTGATCGGCGCCGGCGTCATCGGCGTCGAATACGCCACCATCTTTTCCGCGCTCGACGTGCCGGTGACGTTGGTCGAGCCGCGCAACACCATCCTCGACTTCATCGACCGCGAGATCGTCGACGACTTCATCCACCAGATGCGCGACCGCGGCATGACCATCCGCCTCGGCAGTGCGGTGAAGGAGATCGCCTCGAAGCCCGACCATGCCGAAGTGACGCTGGCCGACGGCCGCACCATCCGCTCCGAGATGGTGCTCTACGCCGCCGGCCGCACCGGCAACGTCGCCAGCCTCGGCCTCGACACCGTCGGGATCGAGGCCGACGCCCGGGGCCGCATCAAGGTCGATCCGGACACCTTCCAGACCAGCGTGCCGAACATCTATGCTTCCGGCGACGTCATCGGCTTCCCGAGTCTCGCCTCGACCTCGATGGAGCAGGGCCGGGTGGCGGCCTGTCACGCCTTCGGCGTCCACCTGCCGCCGCCGCCGGAGAGCTTTCCCTACGGCATCTACGCCGTGCCGGAGATCTCGACGGTCGGCCTGTCGGAAGAGCAGGTGCGCGACAGCGGTGCCGCCTATGAGGTCGGCCTGGCACGGTTCCGCGAAACCTCGCGCGGCCACATCATGGGCGTCTCAAGCGGCTTCCTGAAGCTTCTGTTCTCTGTCGAGACGCGCCGCCTGCTCGGCGCCCATATCGTCGGCGAGGGCGCCACCGAACTCATCCATATCGGCCAGGCGGTGATCAACCTCGGCGGCACGGTCGACTTCTTCGTCAACAACACTTTCAACTACCCGACGCTGGCGGAAGCCTACAAGATTGCGGGTTTGGACGCCTGGAACCGGATGGGACGGGGCTAGAGCAATTCCAGGAAAAGTGCGTAGCGGTTTTCCGTCCGGAATTGCGCAAAAGTAAATACTCTGGGTCGACTAGACTTCCAACTGCGACAGCAGCGACAGCATGACGTCGGCCGACGGCATCGGCAGTACCGCCTCGATCTCTGCCGGCCGCACGCCGGCAACGGCGTCGGCGTCGCCCGCCACGGTGCCGAGCGGCCCGCGGAATCCATGTTTTGACCAGGCGAGTTGCTGCAGTTTCGGGCTGGTCAGCGCCTCGAGCAACTGGTCGACCGCCGGATCGATGACGATCAGCGGATGCGCCGAATAGACGGTGGGACGCGGGTAGAGGATTTCCGGCTTGGCGCCGGCGCCGGCCTGCACGCGCTGCCAGCGCGCCGGATCGGCGAGCGCCCATTCCACGAGCTGGTTTTCGTAACCCACTGCCATCGGTTCGGCGCCCAGGCCTCCGGCGATGTATTGGTCGAACAGCTTGCCGGATGACGACGATTTGAGGCCCATGCTGCGGAAGATCGACTTCGCCTGCTCGCCATGCTGCACCAGCAACTCCTGCGTCGCCACGTCGCCGCTCATCAGGCTGAGCACCAGGCCCGCGAACATGAAGCCGGAGTTGGAGCGGTTGGGATCGGTGGAGACGATACGGGCGCGGCCATAGAGTTCGGAAATGCCGAGATCCGACCAGTTCTTGCCGGCAAGGATGGCATCGAGCAGCGCCTTCAGGTCGAGCTGGTTGTAGCCGCCCTTGGCGGCGACCGTGACCAGGCCGCTCTTCTTCAGCCCCTCGACCACCGGGCCCCAGGTGTAGACGACGATCGGCGAATTGAGCACGACCTGGTCGTTGCGGATGGAAACGCCGCTCTTGCGCGCAAGGTCGACCATGATCGAGGAGGACGGCCAAAGGAACTGCGGCTTCTGTGTCAGGAGAGCCGGCTCGCGCACCATCTCGACCGAGCCTGCGACGCGGGCGTCGAGCTCCAGCCCGTAGCCGCCCAGCGCGCTCACCACATCGGGGTCGGCGAGGAACGCCTGCTTCTCGCCGCCGATGAAGCCGAACAGATGCGCCCGGTTGCCGAGATAGCCGCGGAATTCAGGCCGGTCCTTCAGCGTCAGATAGCCGCCCGTTCCGGCCGCGGCGGCGGCAAGCAGTCCAAGTCCGAAAGCGCGGCGAGAAAGGGCCATCAGCGACCGATATCCTCTTTCAGCGACTCCTGGATGAGTCGCAGGTCAACGTCGAGCGTGCCAAGCTCGGAGTCCGCCTGGCTGTCGGCGTAATGCACGAAAGCGTCCTGCAGCTTGGTGATCACCGAGCCGATCGAGGCAAGCCGCTGCTGGCTTGGCGCGCGACGATCGGCGAGCGTGGCATAGCCTTCCGCGATCTCCGCCGCCTGCGGCACGTAATAGGTAAGGAAGCGCCGCACGGAAGCAGCGCTTGCCGGCTTCGCCTCGACCTTGGAGATGACGTCGGCGGCGATGTCGGACAGGTCCTTCACCTTGGCTTTCATGTCCTTGTCGGCGATCGAGCCGGCCGCCGCCGCCAACCGGTCGGCCGCCGGCTGCGCCTTCGCCAGCAATTCACGCGCGAACGCCACCTGGCCGCCGCCGATGGAGCGCAGATCGAGCCCTTCGAACAGCTGCCGCGGCGCCAGCACGAAGACCAGTCCGAAAAACACCAGCACCGAAATCACCGCCGAGACCAGGAAGGGGAAGCGGGTGAGCGTGCCGAGACCGATCAGCAGCGCGGCCGATACCAGCCCCGCCACGATCCAGTTCCAGTCATTGCCGAACAAGCCGCGCATGGTTGGCCTTAATTGTAGCCGCGCGCGGCGCGGAAGGCACCGGCAAGGTCGCCGCCCCCGTCGAAGACTCGCGCCGAGGTCTCCTTGGCGAGACTGTCGAGCTGGCTCTTGTCGGCATCGCCGAAGGTGATGCCGAACACCGGGATCCGTAACGGCGCCTGCCGCCACTCAGCCAAAAACGGTTCGGCGCTGCCGTCGGTGCGGCCGTCCGTCATGATGACGATGGCCGGCAAATATTTAGAAAGGTCGGGCGTCGCCAGGATCTTCTGCAGCGCCTGTGAGGCGCAAGCATACATGTCCGTGCCGCCGCCGGCCCGCTGCTGCGCCACGTCGCCAAGCAACTGGTTCTGGCCCGCCGGATCGCCGGTCGCGTCGAAAATGTCGCGCACCGTGCTGTCGAACGGCAGCACGAAGATGTGGTCGGACGGCGTCCACTGCACAAGCACTTCGCTCGACTTTTCCGGCGTGAACAGGAACTGCGCGGCCTCCTGCAACTGCTTCTCGCCTTCATTCTCCATCGAACCGGAGAAGTCGAAGCAGAGCGCCGTCAGCGACGGCTTGCGCAGGGCTTCCTGATAGAGATTCAGCGCCGTACGGATCACCGCGGGTTCCGGCATGCGGATCGACGTCACCAGCTTGCCCGGATCGAAATTCCAGTCGGGCTCGGCCGTCGCCTGGACCGCGGCGCCGCCAAGCGGCAGTCGCCGGCCGGTGTCGGCGATGCGCTTGCGTACTGCATCCGACTGCAGATAGGCGAGCAGGTCGGTGAAGAATTTTTCGAGATCGGCGCCGCGCCCATGGTCGATGAAACCGAGCGGGGAATCGCCGACCGCGACGCCGTCGGCCGGATAGACCGCATAGAGCGGCTCGTCGCCCATCTGCTTCAGCTTGTCGTTGGTCTCCTTCAGCGTCGCCTCGTAATTCCACATCGCGTCATAGAGCGTGCCTTTGCGCGCGCTGTCGACATAGAGGTCGGCCAGCCAGCCTGAGGACCCGGACGAGCGCTCGACGCCCTGCAACAGGGCACCGACCGTGTCGTGCACGGAGGCATTGTCGAGGTCGCCGGGTTCGATCACCTGCTTGCCGCCGAGCGCGCTGGAGAGCATCGCCAGATAGGCGCTGGCGCCGGAATTGGACTGCGTGGCCGAAGTCATCAGGAATTTGAGCTTGCCATCCTTCACTGCGGCAAGGATGTCCTTCATGTACACGTCCTTGCCGACCCAGCCGAGTTCGGCGGCCTTGGATTTGCGCACGCCGAGGATGACCGGCATTTGCGCGATCGAGGTGAGGTTGCGCACCTTGCGGCCGGTATCGAACAGGTCGACCCAGACGCTCGACGCCGGCCACACCGCGTCCTGATCGAGCCCGCCGGCCTTCTGCAACCCGAGACCGATATCGAGCGAGCCCTGGTAGGTGATGGTGCAGGTCGCGCCCTGCTTGGCGCAGAACTCCTGCACGATCGGTTCCAGCACCGTGTTCTCGGACCCGGAGACGATCGAGAATTTGACGTTGCTGGAATTGCAGGCTGCTAACAGCAGCGCGGCCGCCAGCGCAAGAACGGACGAAAGCTTCATTCGCATCGAGGCCCCGTCAGCCCTTGAGCCGGATGATTTCAGGTCGAGTGGACCTGAAATCATCCGGCTCCAAATCAAAGAGATGGAGCATGATGTCGTCCGAAAACCGCTTCACACTTTTCGGCATCATGCTCCAGTGAGCGCTTTCTTGAGGTCGGCGGTCATCTGGTCCATCTGCTTTTCGGCATCGGCCCGCTTCTGCCGGCCTTGCTCCTGGACCTTGAGCACGCCCTGCACGGTGTCGATCAGATCGCGGTTGGCCTGCGCCAGCGTCTCGACATCGACGATGCCGCGCTGCGCCTGCTCCTCGATGGAGATGGCCTGATCCTTCATCATCTTCGATGTCTGGCGGATCATCTCGTTGGTGGCGTCGGTCACCGTCTTTTGCAGCTCCAGCGCCGATTTCTGGTTGGTCAGCCCAAGCAGGATGACCATCTTCTGCTTCCAGGCCGGCACGGTCAGCGCCGAGGTCGCCTGCAGGTTCTCGATCAGCGTCTCGTCGCCGGACTGCACGATGCGGATCTGGGGCAATTGCTGGATGCCGAGCTGGCGCGCCTGCACCAGGTAGAAGATGCGCTTCTCCAGCCGGTCGAGCGCCTGCACGGCGTCCTGGTAGGTCTGTGCCTCTAGCGCTCCGGCGGAATCGCTCGCCTTGGCGTCTGCCGCGGCCTTCAGCTTCGGCAGTTCGTTGGCGCGGTAGTCGTCGACGAATTTCTTGCCGGCCTGCACATAGGCGTCGAGGTTGAGGATGGACTCCTTGGTCTGTTCGTGCAGGTCGTCGAGCACGGCGATGTCGCGGCGCAGCGTGTCCTTGTGGCGGTCGAGCTCCAGGCCGATGCGGTCGATCTGCCCGGCGACGTCCTCGTATTTCTCCTTGAAGCGTTCGAGCCTGGCCTTGAACGAGGAGAACAAATTGCCCAAGAACCCTTCTTCCTTCAGCGAAGCCGGATCGAGGTTCTTGGCCTTCATGATGATGTCGGTCAGCAATGTGCCGGTATCGCCGAGATCGCGGTTGCGGATCTGCGACAGGATCTTGTCGGCATAGTCGCTGACCGCTTGCTGGGCGCGGTCGCCGAAGACCGAAATCGCCGCGCGGTCGCGAATATCGATGCCGCCTTCAATCCTGGCGACCTCGCCCGGACTGGCGGCGATGACGGGCAATTTCGAAGTGTCGTCGAGCAAAGTGATGCTGTTCTCGTCGGCCATTCAGACCTCCCCTCGGTGAACAGTATCTCGATAGACAGTGTGTGACAGACATATGACAATGGAGCGACATGCCGCGCCAGGCTGTGAAGTGCGTCACCTTTTTGGCGCCTGGGCGATGGAAGGAGACGCTCTCCGCGCAACCGGCGCAGACTCTGCAAGCCACTGCCGCATGATCGCGGCGTCCGCATCGCCAAATTCATGGCCCGAGGCGACGATGCGCGCGTCGACCTCGGCGCCACGCTGGCTGAACAGCGTTACCAGAGCGGGTGCGAACGGGCCGTAGGTCTGGTCGGCGGCGCCAGCGACGATCAGCACGCGGCTTCCGTCGAGGTCGGTCATGGGCGAAGTGTCGAGCACCGGCATTGCCCGCAAGAGCGCCGCCTGCCTGACCACACCCGGATGGAGCAGCATCAGGCTGGAGACGACATTGGCGCCGTTCGAATAGCCAAGGAAGGTCGAACGCTGAAGGTTGAGCCCATGCTCCCTCACGGCTTCCATTGCGAACTGGGCGTAGGCAGCCGTCTCCGCATGGATGCTGGCCTGCTCGAAACTGGTCGGCGTGATTCGCTCGAACCAGCGAAATCCATCCTCCTGCGGGATGCGGCCGCGCGCTGCGACGATCACCGAACGCGGCGCGATCTGCATGGCCAGCGGCAGCATCGTCGTCTCGTCCACACCCGAGCCGTGCAGCACGAACAGGCACTCGCCGCTTGCGTTTGCCGGCCTCAGCAGACGGTAGGGAAATCTCAGATCCTCGCGCAGGATGCTGTTTTTGTCGCTATATTCGGGAACGCTCATATCCATTTGATTCCATGAGAGATTCGTTGATTTGCCGGCTTCAAAACGGAATATTTTGGCGCTCCGCGAAAGTTGATTGAACCATGCGCATTTCAGTCCGTTTCTGCGCCGATACACTCCTCATGGGAGGAATCGAAGCGGTGCGCCCCGGGGGTCGCATTGCTGGCTATGAACAACCAGCTTTGAGGCCTTTTGTCGATGACCACCCCTGTTCCTAACGATCGCCATAGGCGTATCGACGAGCGCGATACGCGTATCGACGTGCTGCGCGCGCTCGCGCTGCTCACCATTTTCGTCGACCATGTGCCGGGCACTGTCTTCGAGAACTGGACCTACAAGAATTTCGGCTTTTCCGATGCTGCCGAAGCCTTTGTGCTGATTTCCGGCATCTCGGTCGCGCTGGCCTACGGCACGAAGTTCAAGCCGGGCGGCCGATTGCTCGCGACTTTGAAGATGTGGCGGCGCGCCGGCGTGCTCTACATCTCCCACATCGTCATCACGATGGTGGTGATTGCGCTGTTTTGCGCCGCCGCGGTGTTGGCTCATCGTCCGGAAATGCTGACGATGATCAACATCGAGCCCTTGATGAAGAACACGCCGCAGGTGCTGCTCGGCATCGTCACGCTCGGCCACCAGCTCGGCTACAACAACATCCTGCCAGTCTATGCGGCGCTGCTTCTGGCGGCGCCCCTTTTCGTGCTGTTCGTCAGCTATCGGCCGGTGCCGGCGCTGATCGTGTCCGGCCTGCTTTGGCTCGTCGCCGGCATCTGGCAGATCGCGCCGCCGAACTATCCGGAGCCGGGCTTCTGGTTCCTCAACCCGCTGTCCTGGCAGTTCCTGTTCAACATCGGCCTTGCCGCCATGCTGCATGTGAAGCGCGGCGGACGGATCCCGGTCAATCCGTGGCTGCTTGGTGGCGCCGGCATCTATGTGGCCGGCGCGGCGATCTGGGTGCACACCCCGCTTTGGGGGCAGATCACCTGGTTCAACCTGCCGGTAGTGATCGGCGGCTTCGACAAGACCTTCCTGTCGCTGCCGCGGCTCTTGCACATTCTGTCGGTCAGCTATCTGATCGTGGCCCTGCCAGCGGTCTCCAACTTCTTCCGCGTCCGGCCCGACAATCCTCTGGCGATCCTGGGTAAGCGCTCGCTGCCGGTGTTCGTCGCAGGCACGCTACTTGCCATGGCGGCGCAGGTGCTGAAGCTGATCAATCCGGGCGGCCTGGCCTACGATACGCTGCTGATCGCGGCCGGCATCGCCATGCAGCTCGCGCTTGCGCTCTATCTCGAATGGTTCGCCGGCCTCGGCCCGTCCCGCGCCAAGCCGATGCGCGAGGAGCCTGCGCGCGCACCTTTCGGCGCGCAGCCGCTGCCGGCGAGGGCGGGGGGATACTAGCGTGATGCCGAACTGATCTGAGCGCGCGCACTGCGCAGTTTCTGTTGACGAGTCTCAGACCCCTGTAAGCGCACCATGGACGAGTGCGCGCAGTTCCTTGCGCACCGGAATGGCGCTCGAGGGCAAGAGTTGCGTGAAGAGAATGACCACCATGTCGTCGACGGGACTCACCCAGAAGAAAGTGCCTGCCGCTCCGCCCCAGCCATAATCTCCGACCTGCGCCGAAATTTTTGCCTTGGCCGGATCAAGGACGACGGAGCCCAACAAACCGAACCCGATACCATCGAATTGGGTCTCGGCCCAAACTTCGGTTGCCAACGAGGCAAGATCTCCCGGCAGGTGATTGCACGCCGCCAATCTCAAAGTGCGCGGACCGAGGATGCGTTCGCCGTTGAGTTCGCCTCCAGCGCGTAGCATTTCGGCGAACCGCCAATAATCGTCGATGGTTCCGACGAGGCCGCCTCCGCCGCAGAACGTATCAACCTTGCCTTGCCGCCACGCCGAAATCTCCGGCGCTTCGTTCAATGCTATGCCTGCGGGGGTTACCTCATACTGCGGGGGCAAGCGGCTCATCTCGGATTCCGGCACCGAGAAACCTGTGTCGGTCATACCGAGAGGCTCGAAGATCCGTGTTACGAAATATTTGTCGAGCGTCATCCCCGAAACGACTTCCACGATACGGCCGATGACATCACTTCCGACGCTATATTGCCATCTCGTACCCGGCTCCCACTCCAACGGCAGCTCGGCGATCCGGCGCACCATCTTGTCGAGCCCACCATAGCCCTTGGCTAGGCCGAGCGCTTCTCTAGCATAAGCTTCACCGAGTAAGCGAGGGCCGGTAAAGAGGCTCAAACCCGATGTGTGGGTCAGTAGATGGTGGATCGTCGGCTTCGTCTTGACGGGCACCGTCTGGTCGAGCGAGGTCGCGCCGGGTATCAGAAGTTGCATATCTTTGAATTCCGGCAGATAGGCTTCGACCGGGTCGTCGAGATGCACGCGCGTTTCCTCGTACAGCATCAGCAGCGCGACCGCGGTGACAGGCTTGGTCATCGACCAGATGCGGGCGATGAGGTCACGCTGCCAAGGCCGCTTAGCTTCGACGTCGGCGTGCCCGGCGCATTCGAAAAAGGCGAGCTCTCCGTGGCGAGCGACGAGTACCGCACCGCCGGGCCAGCGCCCCGTGTCCGTGTAGCGCTGCATCCAATGCTTGAGTCGCGTCAACCGTACCTTGTCGAAGCCGAGGTTCGCAGGATCACCAACCGGTTCGCTGTCCAAGTGACTCATTGCGCCGATGTCCTCGTCGCCATCAAAGGCTAACTAGGCATCCTGCACGCTCTCCGCGCCATTGCCAACTATTGCTTGCTAGCTGCAAGCGAAAGGTCGCTCAGCCTCTTGGAGCGGGGCCGGTCGAGCCTCTGACGATGAACTCGACGCCCATCGTCTCGCGCCGCACCGCGCCGTCATGGTCGAGGATCATGCGCGCGGCGCGGCGGCCGATCTCGATGATCGGCTGGGCGATGGTCGTCAGCGGCGGCGTGGACAGCGCGCCGTCCGGCACGCCGTCGAAGCCGACGATGGAGACGTCGCCGGGAACGTTGAGGCCTCGGGCTTTCAGCCAGTCGATGGCTATCAGCGCCATGCGGTCCGACATCGCCAGGATGGCGGTCGGCGGCTCCTCCTTGGCAAAGATCGCCTCGAGGCCGGCCCTGGTGCTTTTGTCTTCGTTCTCGGTCTCGTAGACCGGGATCTTCGCCGTATCGATGCCGAAGCGGGAAAGCTCCTCGAAATAGCCGGCAAGGCGATCGCGCGTTCCGGTGTAGACTGCGCTGCGCACGGCTTCCGGCGTGGCGAAGCCGGTGGGATTGTCGGCAAAGCCGAGCGACAGCACGGCGAAGCGGCGATGGCCGAGCTCGGCGAGATGGCGCGCGGCGAGCCTTGCGCCGGCGACATTGTCGACGCCGATGGCCGATACCGTTTCGTCCTGGAAGCCGAGTTCCAGCGCAACGAAAGGCAGCCTGCGCTCGCGCGTCAGGTCGACAAGGCGCGAGCCGCCTTCGATGCAGAACAGCACGAAACCGTCGACGAGCGCGCTCTGGATGTTCCAGGCGAGCTTTTCCTGGTTGGCGGCCGAGACCAGCGCGATGCCCGCGCCGGTGGCGTCGCAGGCCTGCGAAATGCCGGCCATCATCACGCGGGCGAACGGATCGTCGAAGAAGTAGGAGAGGGGCTCGGTGGTGGCGACGCCGATGGCGTTGACCTTGCCGGCGCGCAGCAGGCGGCCTTTCGGGTCCGGGCCGGCATAACCCATCTGCTCAGCGACCGCCTTGACCCGTTCCCGCACTTCGGCGCGCACGATCTCGGGGCGGCTGAAAACGTTCGAGGCCGTGCCATGCGAGACGCCGGCGGCCTTGGCGATGTCGGCCAGCCTGATCGGTCTTGCCTGGCCTTCGAGGAGTGATGCCATGTCGTTCCTCCGAATCCGGTCACGCGACGAACATGACCGCTGAATTGTCGCAGGTCATCTAACATTTTTGTTGGATCGATTCAAATTTTAGCTTGACTTGAGGTGGATGAGGCCTATGGTTTGAATCGATCCAAGTCCCGTATATGGCGGGTTTCGACAGGAGGGCGCCGTGCATCCGGTGAGCTATTTGTTCGAGGACATCTACCGCGACGACTGGGGCATCGCCTCGGTCGCCGCCAGCGAGAAACGCCGGGGCAGATTGGGCCCGTGGAAGCGCGCGCCGCGCTTTCTCGTGGAGCGCAAGCGCGGCTGACCCACGGTCATATTTTACGCCGGCGTATTGGATCGATTCAATAGAAGGAGAACGTGGTCATGCATCCGATCGGCCATCTGTTTCAGGACATCTACCGCAACTATTGGGGCATCACGCCCGGAACCGAGCAGCCTGAACGGCGTCGCGTGGACGGATTGCCGGTGCGCCAGCGCAAGCGGCGTTTCGGGCAAAGGTAGGTCAGGGCAAAGATAGGTCAGGGTCGCGGGCGCCACAGCGCCGAGACGGCGATCGCCACCCAGCCGGCGATCAACAAGGTGCCGCCGATCGGCGCCGACATCGGGAACAGCCGCGAGCCGAGAAAATCGCGGGCGAGCAGATCGCCGCAGAACAGAAGCAGGCCCGCGAGCAGGACGAGGCTGGCGATCCTGAGGCAGCGGTTGCCGCCGGCAAGGCCGATGGCGAGGAACGCCGGCGCATGCATCAGCAGGAAGTTGGCCGCCGTGCCGGTGAAGGCGCCGCCGCGATGCGCGGCCGCCGCCGACAACGCCACGCCGGCCGCGCCGACGAGGCCGGCTGCCAGCACGAGGACGCGGCTCCCGCCGCCTGATGCCTGGGCCGTAAGACTCATCCTGGATGCTCCATGCTGCGGTTGGGCGATGTGCCGGTCAGGACTCGCCGGCTTCAAGCAGCATATGCCGTGCCCGCCGGGACTGGACAATCCAGTTATAGACCGCGCCGAGCGCCATCAGCACCGATGTGCCCAGAAAGACCGAGCGCATGCCGAAATGGCCGCCGACGTAGCCGCCGGACAGCGGTCCCGCGACCTGGCCGACATATTGCGCCGAGATCGCCAGGCCAAGCACATTGCCGCCGATCCCGTCGGGGATGTTGTGGCGGATAACGCTGGTGATGCAGGGCAACAGTCCGCCCAGCGCCAGTCCCATCAGGAAGCGCAGGCCGATCAATTGCCAGCCATTGGTGACGAAGGCCTGCGGAATGAGCAGCAAGGCCGAGACAGCAAGGGCGCCGACCACGACGTTCCAGTGGCCGACGCGGTCGGCGAGTTTTCCCAGCCAGGATGAGGACAGGATGGTGCCGAGCGCCGCCGCGGACATGACGACGCCGGCGACCATGGTGACCTTGCTCTGGTCCTCGACGAGCTGCTGCACATAGACGGTGATGATCGGCTCGATCGACATGGTGGCGAAGGCGAGCAGCATGCCGGTGGTCAGCATGGCGATGATCGGCCGCTTGTCGGGAATCTGCGACCAGCCGCTTTTCGGCTTCGCCGTCGAGGCGGGCTTGGGCGCCGGCGGATTCTCCTTGATCAGGAAAGTCGTCGCCAGGAAGGTCAGGAAGATGACGGCGCCGGACAGCAGGAAGGTCGCGCGGATGCCGATCAGCGGCGGCAGCAGCCCACCGAGCAGCGGTCCGACCAGCGAGCCCGCCGTGATGCCCGCCGCCAGCACGCCCAGCGCCCAACCCGAACGCTCCTTCGGCGTCTGCATCGCCACCAGAATTGTCGAACCTGACGAATAGCCACCGGCAAAACCGATCAGCAGCCGAAGCAGCACCAGCTGCCACACACTTTGGACCATGCCGGTCAGCGACATGCAGATCGCCATGCCGAACGAAGCGCGCACCAGCATCAGTTTGCGGCCGTAGCGGTCGCCCAGTCGTCCCCACAAGGGCGCGACCAGTGCTGCCGCGAAGAAGGTCGCACCATAGGCGATACCCGACCACTGCACGATGGCCGCGTGGCCCTCAGCGCCGAGTTGCTCGACGTAAAGCGGCAGGAACGGCAACAGCAGCGTCATGGCGATAAGCGTGCTGAACGAGCCGGCGAAGCAGACGGCGAGGTTGCGCCGCCAATGGATGTTGAAGCCGCTCTGTTCGGATTCGTTGGACGTCATGTCAGGCATGCCAATGCTGGGGTTGTTTCGGATACCGATTTGGGATACCAAGCTGGTATTCGTCATGGACCTGACATTAGCCGCTGTCAATGCGGCGTTGGAAAACGGAACGACAATGTCGCAGATGCAAAATGTCGAAAGGCAGCTTCGCGAGATGATCCTCGGGCTGGAGATCGGCCCGGGCGAACGTTTGACCGAACGCTGGATCGAGAGCCAGTTCGGCGCTTCGCGCACGCCGGTGCGAGCGGCGCTGCTGCGCCTGGAAACGGAAGGGCTGGTCGGCCGCGATGGCCGCGGCTGGACGGTGGCGCCGATCAACCTCGCGGAGCTCGGACAGATCGCCGTCTACCGCGAGGCTGTCGAGGTCGCGGCGGTTCGCCTGACGGCGGCGCTCGACGACCGCGGCGGCATCGAGGTGATCGCGGCGATGCTCGATTCCTGCGATGCCGAGACGCCGCGCGAGGAGTGGCATCGCGTCGGCCTGGATTTCCACATCGAATTGGCAAGGCTTTCCGGCAACGAGTTTCTGCTCAGGGCCGTTCGCGATGCAATGACCAGGCTGTCGCGGGCGCGCTGGCTGGAGGTGCGCGATGAGAAGGCCCTCGGCCGCGCCTGGACCGAACATCATGCCATCCTCGCCGCCGTCAGGAGCGGCGATGCCGAGCAAGCGGCGCGGCTGCTTTCCGCTCACATCGCCGGCAGCCGCGATCGACTGGTCACCTCACTGCATGACGACCGGCGCGGTCTGCGCGCAAGAGGGTTCGCCGTCGTCGCAGCGTAAGGTCCTGTGGGGTCATTCGCATTAGCGGGCTTGCAACATGGCTGGGAGAATGCTGTAGGAGACGAGGGGGATGAAGGCCGACTACCATTGACCATCTTGCTGAACTCGCGGACGCATGGCCACACTCTCACGAACCGCCGCAAAGCTGTTCTACTACGCGCGCAATTTCGCGCGTGACCGCGCACCGCAATCCCTGTTCCGCGACCGCCTGGCCAGCAGGCTCGAGCAGGCCAGGCTTTCGGGCAAGACGGTTCGCGAGCGACTGAACTACTACAACAAACTGCAACACCCGTTCGTGACCAGTCCGGACGCCATAGCTGTCGGCAAGCTGCCGTCCGCTTCCAGCATGTATTATTACGACCTCAAGGAATTCGCCCGCTATTTCGATCCCGGCCTGCTGATCGATTTCGAATTCGGCGACGTCGTCGGCGTTCCGGAGGTACCGAGGATCGTCAAGGACCGGCCCATCGGCGACGACAACGCGAACGGCGTGCTGATGAAGCTGAACAAGTTCCGTCACTTCTACATGCCGCCCGACAAGCTGTCTTTCGCCGATAAGCGCCCGATGGTGGTCTGGCGCGGTCACCTCAACAATCCGCTCCGCACCCGGTTCGTGGAAAAGGCCGCCGAGCTGCCGATTTGCGATGCGGGTTCCCACAGGGCCGACGCGCCGGATGGGTACCGCAAGCCGTTCCTGAACATCGAGCAGCAGCGACAGTATCGCTACATCGTCTCGCTCGAAGGCAATGACGTCGCGACAAACCTGAAATGGATCATGAGCTCCAATTCGCTCTGCCTGATGCCGGAGCCGACCTACGAAACCTGGTTTGCGGAAGCCCAGGTCGAGCCCAATGTCCACTACGTGCCGCTGCGGCAGGACTTCTCCGACCTGGTCGACAAGGTGGCCTATTTCGAAAAGCATCCCGCCGAGGCGGGGCGGATAACCGCCGCCGCCAACGCCTATTGCCGCAAATTCGGCAATGAACAGGACGAGCAGGCGATCTCGCTGCTCGTCCTGTATAAATATTTCGTGCTGAGCGGACAGATAAAGCCCGACCCGGAAGTCTGGCGCTTTATCACCGGCTGACTGTTTTAGGCATGCGAGCGGTCGAGCACCTTATCGGCCGGTCCGAACCGGTCCCTGGCGGTGAACTGCTGGTGCCAGTAGGGATAAAGCACCGGCGGTCGGCTAACCACGTCAAGGCGCTGCCGTTCTTCTTCGCTGAGCGACAGGCTGGCCGCGGCGAGGTTGTCCTTGAGCTGCGCCTCGTTGCGGGCGCCGATCACCAGCGAGCTTACGGCCGGACGTCCAAGCAGCCAGGCAAGCGCGACTTGCGCTCCCGACACCCCTCGCGCGTTGCCGATGTCGACCAGCACGTCGACGATGCGCCACAGGCGGTCCTCGTCGCGGATCGGCGGTTCCTTCCAGCCGCCAAGCTGGCGCGCGGTCGGGCTGTCGCGACGGTATTTGCCGGAGAGCAGCCCGCCGGCCAGCGGGCTCCAGACCAGCACGCCGAGGCCCTGGTCGACCGAGATCGGCAGCAATTCGTATTCGGCCTCGCGCGCTTCCAGCGTGTAGTGGATCTGCTGGGTGACGAAACGGGCCTGATGGCGGCTGTCGCTGACGGCAAGAGCCTTCATCACCTGCCAGCCCGACCAGTTGGAGCAGCCGATGTAGCGGATCTTGCCCTGGTTGACCAAGGTGTCGAGCGCCGCGATCGTCTCCTCGACCGGGGTGAGGCCGTCCCATTGATGGACGAAATAGACGTCGATGACGTCGGTCTTGAGCCGCTTCAGGCTCTTTTCGCATTCGCGGATCAGATGGTGGCGCGACAGGCCCTCGTCATTGGGGCCGGTGCCGATACGCATGCGCGCCTTCGAGGCGATCAGCACATCGTTCTTGCGCTTGCCGCCAAGCGCCTCGCCGATGATCTCTTCCGACAAGCCGTTGGAATAGACATTGGCGGTGTCGATGAGGTTGATGCCGGCATCGATGCAGGTGTCGATGATGCGTCTGGCTTCCGCGAGATCCGAATTGCCGACGGCGGCGAACGGACCGGTGCCGCCGAAGGTCATGGTGCCAAGCGTCAATGTCGAGACTTTCAAGCCGGATCGGCCCAGCGTGCGGTATTCCATGTCAGTCCTCGCAATTTGTTTGAAAGAAGCGCCGTGGCGAGCGCTGGAAGAGGCGAGGGGATTTGTAGGACAATTCGCGCCGCTTGTCGCCCTGCTGTCGATACGGACCGATCACATATCTTCGAGGTTTGCGACGGGCGATTGCAATAAAACCGTCATTGCGCCTCTGTATCTCAGTCGGCTTACGGAGTGTCCGGCCGGAGCCGGAGCGGATTCCGAAGCGATGATGGCCGACAGGCAGACGGAGCTGCGCGATGAATGAACTGAAATCGAATTCCGGGGCGAAGGACTGGCTCGAAGCCGAACTCGAGGACACGCTCGACGAAGACTATGAGCTGGAGCTTTCCGAGCCGGCGCTCTCGCTCGAGATCGCCAAGATCTACAAGAAATCGCATCCGCCCTCCATGGAGCGCATGACCTATTTCCGCGAGTTGCTCAGGTTGCAGTCCGAGCTGATCAAGCTGCAGTCCTGGGTCGCCTACCACAAGAAGAAGCTGGTGGTGATCTTCGAGGGCCGCGATTCTGCCGGCAAGGGCGGCGTCATCAAGCGCATCACGCAGCGGCTGAACCCGCGCATCGCCCGCGTCGTGGCGTTGCCGGCGCCGACCGAGCGCGAGAAGTCGCAGTGGTATTTCCAGCGCTACGTGCCGCATCTGCCCGCGGGCGGCGAGATCGTGCTGTTCGACCGCTCCTGGTACAACCGCTCCGGCGTCGAGCGGGTGATGGGCTTTGCCAATGGGGACCAGGTCGAGGAGTTCTTCCACGACGTGCCGGAATTCGAGCGCATGCTGGTCCGTTCCGGCATCACGCTGGTGAAATACTGGTTCTCGATCACCGACGAAGAACAGCAGATGCGCTTCCTGATGCGCATCCACGATCCGATGAAGCAGTGGAAGCTGTCGCCCATGGACCTGCAGTCGCGCGTGCGCTGGGAGCAGTACACCAAGGCCAAGGAAGAGACCTTCGCACGCACCAACATTCCGGAAGCGCCCTGGTTCATCGTCGAGGGCAACGACAAGAAGCGCGCGCGGCTGAACTGCATCGACCATCTGTTGCAGCAGATGCCGTATGAAGAGGTGCCACACGAGGAGATTTCGCTGCCGGAGCGTGTCTTCAACCCGCAATACGAGCGCCAGGTTCTGCCGCGCGACCTCTACGTGCCGGAGAAGTATTGAGGCGCCTCTTCCTTCTCCCCGTAAACGGGGAGAAGGTGCCCGAAGGGCGGATGAGGGGCGGCGCCGACGTGGGCGATTGAAATCCCATTCGCCGCAAGGGCAGGTGCCACAGGTGCTTGGCCAACCTCTAACCGGCAGCGCTGCCCCTCATTGCCCTACCGGGCATTTCTCCCCGTGAACGGGGAGAAAGAGCTACTTCGCCTACACCCGCCCGATCATCACATGCGTCGCATCGGCGGTCGCCACCTGCCCGGTACAGCGGTATCCCAGCTTCAGCATGTCGAGCCCGGCGAACAGATGCTCGCCCGAGCCGAGCAGGAGCGGCGAGACAACCAGATGCATCTCGTCGATGAGCTTCTCCTGCAGATATTGACGGACGGTCGAAACGCCGCCGCCGACGCGCACATCCTTGTCGCCGGCAGCTGCCTTCGCCTGTTCGAGCGCCGACTGGATGCCGTCGGCGACGAAGTAGAAGGTCGTGCCGCCTTCCATCTCGATCGGCGCGCGCTTGTGATGCGTCAGAATAAAGGTCGGCACGTGGTAGGGCGGGTTGGGGCCCCACCAGCCTTTCCAGTTGTCGTCCGGCCATTCGCCGCGGCTCGGCGCGAACATGTTGCGACCGAGGATCCAGGCGCCGACATTCTCAAAACTGCGCACGGCAAACTCGTCATCGGTATCCGTCGTCCCGCCATCCTTGCCGATCATCTGTTGGAACGAGCGGGTTTTGATCATCCATTTGTGCAGATTTTCGCCGCCCACCCCGAGCGGGTTGGCGAGGCTCTGGTCGGGGCCGGCGCCGTAGCCGTCGAGCGACAAGGTGAAAGCGTTGACACGCAGCCTGGACATCATTGCCTCCTAAACCAGTTGTAATTTGCAAGCGGTTGTTAGGTAGCTTGGCTGATTGCGAAATGCAAGCGGTATTTTTTCGGTGCGATCGATTTAGGCGATGCCATCCAGGGCCGCAATGATCTCTGCGATGATCGGCTTGGTCTGACGCGGTGCCATCAAAATACGCGCACGGCCGATCGTTCGATATCAGCCTTCAACATCGGATGAAGACTGTCCCGTGTGGTGATGTCGACTTCGGCCGACATCTTCTCTTCGAGAAATTGTTTGATGACGACGAGGTCGATCAAGGAAAAGCGCCGCGCCGGATCATAGTCTATGAAGAGATCGAGATCGCTGTCCGGCGTGCGTCGCCGCGGGCGGCCGATCCAAACAGATAAAGCGAAGTCGCGCCCATGCCCCTGATGGCATCTGCGTTCTTCCGTAACCGTTCGATGACTTCATTCCTGCTCATGGATGCATTCTAACGAATCCCGTTAGAATTCCAACATCGCGAAGCAGCCCTAGCCCTTCAGCATCTGCGCCACCACGGGCGCGAAATAGGTCAGCACGCCGTCGCAGCCCGCCCGCTTCAGCGCAAGCAGCGATTCCAGCATCGCCTTCTCGCCGTCGATCCAGCCATTGGCGGCGGCCGCCTTGATCATCGAATATTCGCCCGACACCTGATAGGCGAAGGTCGGCATCTGCAGCTCGTCCTTCAGCCGGCGGATGATGTCGAGATAGGGCAGGCCGGGCTTCACCATCAGCATGTCGGCGCCTTCGGCGAGGTCCTGTTCGGCCTCGCGCACCGCCTCGTCCGAATTGGCGTGGTCGATGTAGTAGGTCTTCTTGTCGCCCTTGAGCAGGCCGGCGGTGCCGACCGCCTCGCGATAGGGACCGTAGAAGGCCGAGGCGAATTTCGTCGCATAGGACATGATCGCCACGTCCTGAAAGCCGTTGGCGTCGAGCGCGTCGCGGATGGCGCCGATGCGGCCGTCCATCATGTCCGACGGCGCGATGATATCGGCGCCCGCCGCCGCCTGGATGACGGCCGCGGCCGCGACCTGCTCCACCGTCTCGTCATTGACGATGACGCCGTCGCGCAGGATGCCGTCATGGCCATGGCTGGTGAACGGGTCGAGCGCCGCGTCGTTGATGATGCCGATCTCCGGCACCGCGTCCTTGATGGCTCGTGTGGCGCGGTTGATGACATTGTCCGGATCGAGGATGTGCGAACCGGTCTGGTCGCGCAGCGCAAGCTCGACATTGGGGAAGGTGGCGATGGCCGGGATGCCGAGCTTGGCCGCGCGCTCGGCTTCCTTCACCGCGAGGTCGATGCTCAGGCGATAGACGTCGGGCATGGCTGCGATCGGCTCGCGCGTGTTCTTGCCGTCGACGACGAAGATCGGCCAGATCAGGTCGTTCACCGAAAGCTGGTTCTCCTGCACCAGCCGGCGCGACCAGTCGGCCTTGCGCATGCGCCTGAGCCGCCGGCTGCCGGTGATCTCGTCGACGCTGCGCGCGCCGGCAGGTTTTGCGGGGGTGAATTTGTTCATGGCCGAAAACTCTCTTTTGGGCCGGCTTTTACCACGCGTCTCCGCCCCTGACCAATGCGACACGATTGTGCCAGAGGTTGAGGCGCAAGTTTCCTCTCCCCATTCCATGGGGCGAGGAAACGCTTTCACGGCTGTCCGTGCCCTGACAAGATCTGCGCCGCGCCCCTGATCGCGACCCGGAACGCCTCGTCGAAGCTGACGCCGCGCGCCTGCCAGCGATAGGTCTTGCCGTGGTCGGCCAAGCGCCAGTCGGCGACCCAGCCGAGTTCCTTGTCGCTCCACACGATGCTGCCGGCGAGCGCCCGGGCCGCTCCCGCTTTTTTCGCGAGCTTGTCGAGCCGTGCCATATCGGCCCCCGAAAGCGCCTTCTCACCGAGGCCGCCAAGCTGTCCGGGCTTTGGAAAGATGACGCGCATCAGCATCGGATCGGTCGCATTGGCGAAGGATTCACGCATCGTCTTGCCCTGGTCCTCATCCGCCGTCAGCACGAAATGCCGCGCGCCCTGCTCGGCGGTCATGAAGACGGCAATCGGCGACCGCTCGCCGAGCCATGGCCTGCTGCCGAGCTGCGCCAGAAGCTTGTTGACCACGGCCGGCTTGTAGAGGCAGGTCAGGTCGTGCGGCCGGTCATGCGTGCCTTGCTCGTCATGGATCGGAATGCCTTCCAGCCGATCATGATAGCGGAAGGATTGAACGAAATGACCGGCCTTGTCGCGCAGCGCCAATATCTCCGGTTTCTGCGTCAGGCGCTGGTCGCCCGAGACCTTGACCAGCACCTTGTCGAGGCATTCGCGAAAGCCGATCTGCCGGTTGACCTCTCCGGTGCCGGTGACGATCGACTGCGCTTGGTAAAGGTCGTTAATCGCCGCTGCATGCGCGGCAACCCCCAGAGCGAGGAGACCGACCAATCCAACCACGAAGCGGGAAATTCCAGGCATGTCGGTCTGCTCGAAACCTGTCGGGCGCGGGCGCGGTGCTTTGCCGGTTACCTAACATCTGGCGCGGCCGCCCGCCAGCGCAAGGACCGCTGCCATTGACGCGTCCCCATGCCGCCTTTAGCACTTCTCTCCCCCGGCAGGGCGCAGAGAGGGATTCTCCTGGTGATGGATTTTGGCGGAGGCGACGAGATCCGCTTCGAGCGGCTGGGCAAAGCGGGCGTGGTCACCTTGACCCGGCCCAAGGCGCTCAACGCCGTCACGCACAACATGGTCAAGGCGCTCGGCAGGGCGCTCGACGCCTGGGAGCAGGATGCGGGCGTCGGCGTCGTCGTCGTCAAGGCCGAGGGCAGGGCGTTTTCCGCCGGCGGCGATATCCTGCACATCTATGAGGCCGGCCGGGCCGGCAGGCCGCCGGTCGACTTCTTCGCCGACGAGTACCGGCTCAACGCCCGCATCGCGCGCTTCAAGAAGCCCTATGTCGCGCTGATCGACGGCATCGTCATGGGCGGCGGCGTCGGCATCTCCTTCCATGGGTCGCATCGTGTGCTGACCGAAAACGCGCAATTCGCCATGCCCGAGGTCGGCATCGGCTTCTTCCCCGATGTCGGCGCCAGCCACTTGCTGCCGGATCTCGGCGGCTCTTTCGGCATGTATCTCGGGCTGACGGGAAATCGCATCCGCCATGGCGATGCGCTGTGGTCGGGGCTGGCCACCCACACGATCAAGGCCGAGGACCAGGCGGGCCTGCTCGACGAACTGGCGACAAGCGGCGACGCCAATGCGGAGATGCGCGATTTCTTCGTGCCGGCCAAACGCGAGACCGAGCGGCAGGACCTGGAAGCGATCGCGCGCCATTTTTCGCAGAGCTCGCTCGGCGGCGTCATCGACAGCCTGGAGCGGGCAGGGGCGGAGGATGCTTTTGCCGCAAAGACGCTGGCGACGCTGAAAACCCGCTCGCCGACCAGCCTCAACGTCGCCTGGCGCCAGATCAGTGCGGGATCGACGCTGTCGATGGACGAATGCATGAAGATGGAATTCCGCATCCTCAACCGCATGCTGGCCGGCCATGATTTCTATGAAGGCATCCGCGCCGCCATCATCGAGAAGGGCTCGACACCCGAATGGCGGCCGGCGGGCCTGGATGAGGTCAGTGCTGCCGACATCGACGCCTATTTCGCGCCGCTCGGGGATAAGGAACTCGCGCTGTGAGCGAGGTCACCTCCAGGCGCGTGGTGCTGCAGCCTTCGACCACCGAAGTCATCTTCGCCTGGTTCCAGCGCGTCATCGCCGGCTACTGCCTTTTGTTCGGCATCCTCTACTGGATCCGCCTGATCGGCATCTATCCGGGCGAGTTGTGGCGCTTCGACCTGATGCCGGTGCATTGGCAGGTGGCGGCGGCGACGCTTGCCGTCTTCTTCCCATTCGCCGCGGCGGGCCTGTGGATGCTGGCGTCCTGGGGGCCGGTGATCTGGTTCATCTGCGCGGTGACCGAGACGGTGATGTATGCCGGTTTCCCCGACCTCTTCGGCCACCGCATCCTGATCGTCGTCTCGCATGCCTGCGTGGCCTTGCTCTACATCGTCTTTCGCGTCACCATATGGCTGCAGAAGCGCCAGCTCCGCCAATGAGCATGATGCCGAAAAGTGTGAAGCGGTTTTCGGACGACATCATGCTCCACTCATAGAGCCGGCCGAAGACGGGCCTCCCGGGCCGATTTCCGAGCCCGGTTTCCCCCAAAATCCATTGGCTAAATCTTTAGGTTAATTGTTCTTGCTCGGGTGACCGATCGTTAAGCGTCTTCCGAAACCTCTTACCGGTAAGCTCTTGTTAGCCCTGGCGTTTAAGTCGAATTTTATGAGTATTCGATAGTGTCGCGATCAAGGTGAAAAACAAAAAATCACCAAGGCGACAAACGAGAGGCAAAGACAATGATCAATTCGCGTCCGGCGGCGAAGACCGCAAACGTATCCGACGATCGCCGCGAGGCTATCCGCTCGCTGTACATGGAATCGCTGCAGCTGGTGGAGCGCCTGCACCGCCGCCTGCTTGACGTGATCAAGGACGAGTTCGACCGCAACGGCCGTTCCGACATCAACGCCATCCAGGCGCTGCTGCTCTTCAACATCGGCAACTCCGAGCTGACCGCCGGCGAGCTGCGCTCGCGTGGCTATTATCTCGGCTCGAACGTCTCCTACAATTTGAAGAAGCTGGTCGATCTCGGCTTCATCAACCACCAGCGCTCGCGCATCGACCGCCGCTCGGTCCGCGTCTCGCTGACGCCGAAGGGCAACGAGGTGGCCGACGTCGTCGCCGGCCTCTACGAGCGCCATGTCGGCTCGATCGAGGCGGTCGGCGGCATCAACACCGACGAGTTCAAGCAGATGAACCGCGCCCTGCAGCGCCTGGACCGCTTCTGGAACGATACGATCGCCTATCGGATGTAAGAGCTACGAACTGGAACGGGAAGCCGCGCCGAAGAAGTGCGGCCCGGGGGAAAGAATAGGGAGGGGGCCGGTGCCGAAACGCGCCGGTCCTTTTCTTTTTTGCGAAGGCAGGCAACCGCGGAAAGCGCTGATGCAGAAAAGCATCGGTATTTTTTCCTTCATTGCGCCACCACAACCAAATCGCGGGCCAAGGCCACGTTGCCGCCATAATCGCGGGCAATGCGAAGTGTGGGTGATGCTGCGGGCCTATGCCCTGCGCTCCTTGGAACCTGGGTGGCGGCAGCGCGTTTCTGGCAGCCGGCGATGCGGGTCATGGTTGGCGAATTGTTAAGTTCGCCGCCCCTAGAGTGCGGACAAGCCGCCCTGCAAGCGAGTTGAGCGAGAGCGATAAAGCAAGAATGTCTGCCATGAGAACCAGCCGCCGTTTCTTCCTTACCGGAGCCTCCGCGCTCGCTGCTGCCATGGTCGCAGGCCATGCCAGCGCGCAGGACGTGGTCGGGGACATCCTGAAATCCTCGACGCGTGGCAATTGGGACGACCAGTTCGACGCCCGCGCCAGCGACACCAACAAGGTCGCCTCGACGCTGCCGATCTTCAGCCAGCAGACCGTCGCCTTCACCGAGCAGGCCGTGGCGCAGTACCAGAACATCGTCTCCCAGGGTGGCTGGGAGCAGGTGCCGGCGACCAAGAAATTGCAGCTCGGCGACGACGATCCGGATGTCGTGCCGCTGCGCAAGCGGCTGATGGTTTCGGGCGACCTGCCGCAGAGCGCCGGCATTTCAACGGCCTTCGATTCCTATGTCGACTCGGCGGTCAAGCGCTTCCAGCTGCGTCATGGCCTGCCGGCCGACGGCGCCATGGGCAAATACACCTATACGGCGATGAACGTCTCGGCGCAGATCCGGCTCGGCCAGTTGCAGACCAATCTGCAGCGCCTGAAGGAAAAGGCCGGCACGCTCGGCAGCCGTTACGTGCTGGTCGACATTCCCGGCGCCCAGATCGAAGCGGTCGAGAACGAACGCGTCGTGCTTCGCCATACCGCGATCGTCGGCAAGATCGACCGCCAGACGCCGATCGTGAATTCGAAGATCAACGAGATCATCGTCAATCCGTACTGGAACGCGCCGGTCTCGATCGTGCGCAAGGACATCATTCCGCTGATGCGGAAGGACCCGAACTACCTCAAGGAGAGCCACATCCGGCTGTTCGCGCCCGACGGCAGCGAGGTCGATCCGATGAACGTCGACTGGTCGACGGACGATGCCGCGAAATACCGTTTCCGCCAGGATCCGGGCAGCAACAACGCCATGGCCTCGGTCAAGATCAACTTCCCGAGCCCGGACGGCGTCTACATGCACGACACGCCGCAGCAGAGCCTGTTCGGCAAGCTGATGCGCTTCGATTCCTCCGGCTGCGTGCGCGTCCAGAACGTGCGCGACCTCGTCACCTGGATCCTGCGCGACACGCCCGGCTGGGATCGCCAGCATTTCGAGGCGGCGATCAAGACCGGCGAGAACACGCCGATCCAGGTCGTCAATCCGGTGCCGGTGCACTTCCTCTATCTGTCGGCCTGGTCGACGGGTCCGGGCGTCGTGCAGTTCCGCGACGACATTTACGGCCTCGACGGCGCCCAGGAACTGCAGATCAGCTCCGCGCAGTAAATATCTGATCTTGGATGCAAAAAGGCCGCTCTTGCAGCGGCCTTTTTTGTTGGATGAGGCGCTGTCGGCCGCGGGTAGAGCCGCGTCTGCAGATGGGTGGCGCCGAATCCTGCATCGTCGCGAGAACGCCACGCTTGCGTCTTCGTCGGTAGGCGGCGCATACGCCGCTTCGACATGCGTCATCAATCGTGGCCGGCGGACGGCATTGCTGGACGGCGCGCGTTCAATTGCGCATGGTCGGATCAGATCAGCTCGGCATTTGGGCAACCGGAATCGTGCCATGGACGTCGCCGTCTTCATTCTCGTCGTGCTCGCCTTCGTCACCGTTTCCGGCGCGTTGGTGCGGCTGGTGCGCGTGCCGCTTCCGGTGCTGCAGATCGCGATCGGCGCCGCCCTGGCATGGCCAGCGCGTGGCTTCCATCTCGAAATCGATCCGGAACTGTTCCTGCTGGTGTTCATTCCCCCGCTGCTGTTTGGCGATGCGTTCTCGGCGCCGAAGCGCGAGCTCATAGCGTTGCGCGGCCCGATCCTCGACCTCGCCATCGGGCTCGTCTTCTTCACCATCGTCGGCTTCGGCTACGCCTTGCACTGGCTGGTGCCGAGCATTCCGCTGGTGGTCGCCTTCGCTTTGGCCGCCGTGCTGTCGCCGACCGACGCGGTCGCCGTTTCCTCGATCGTCGACCGCAATGTCGTCCCGGTCCGGCTGATGCACATATTGGAGGGCGAGTCGCTGCTCAACGACGCCTCCGGTCTGGTGATGTTCCGCTTCACGGTCGCGGCAGCGCTGACCGGCAGCTTTTCGTTTGCCGCGGCATCCCTGAGCTTTGTCTTTGCCGTGGCAATAGGCATCCTCGCCGGTGTCGCGGCGCTGTTCATCGCCGCGAAGTCGTTGCAGATCCTTGGCCGTATCACCAGCACACCGGCCGAAGCGCAGGTGCTGGTCATGGTGCTGCTGCCCTTCGTCGCCTATCTGATCGCCGAGCATTTCGGCGCTTCGGGCATTCTGGCGGCGGTCACGGCCGGCCTGCTGACAGGATACTCCGGCATAGTCCGCCACATGGCGGTCTCGGCGCGCATCCAGACGATCTCGCTCTGGTCAATGCTGATCTTCATGTTCAACGGCTCGCTGTTCATCCTGCTTGGCCTGCAATTGCCCGACATCATCCGCAAGGTGCCACCGGAGCTGACGACCCGGCACTGGCTGTTCGAGCCGGCATTGACCGTGCTGTTGCTCACGCTCTGCCTGATCGCCTTGCGCTTCGTCTGGGTCTGGATCGGCGATATCGGCGCCGTGCTCGCCGCGCGGCTTGGCAAGCGCAAGGCTGAACCCTTTGGTTTTCGTGTCCGGCTCGCCGGTTCGATCGCCGGCGTGCGCGGCGCGGTGACGCTGGCCGGCATCCTCTCCCTGCCGCTTACCTTGCAGGACGGCTCGCCGTTCCCGGCCCGCGACCTCGTCATCTTCCTTGCCGCCGGCGTCATCATCTGCTCGCTGGCGATCGCCAGCCTTGCCCTGCCGACGGTGGCGCGGGGCCTCGTCGAACCCGGCGAGCATCCGGGTGCCGCGGAAGAGCGCCGGGCCCGCGTCAGCGCCGCCAACGCGGCCATCGCCAGGATCGAAAACCTCGCCAGCGACGGCAATGAAGGAGAGGCGGCGGACATGAAGCTCGCCATCGCCGAGAGCGTCGCATCCATCTACCGGCGGCGCATCTCGCTTTCCGACGGCGCCGACGAAGCCCGCGCCGAGGCCCGCGAAACCGGGCGGATCGAGCTGGAACTCAGGCTTGCCGGCATCGAGGCCGAGCGCGCGGAACTTCAGGCCATGTTCCGCCGCGGCGACATCAACGATCACACGGCGCGCAAGCTGTTCACCGAAATCACCTTCTCCGAAGCGACCCTCAAGGGGCGCCTACCGCGGGATTAGTGCCGGTCGGCCAGTCTTGGCGCAAACCGGCCAGCAAATTTCGCGCCGCAAACGTGGCGGCCCCAAAACAACTGTGTTAATGCGCGGCGACCTCGCAGACCTCCGGCCCCAAGGGAAAGCAAGCCATGTCAAATGCAGCGGCAGCCTCCAGCAAATTCGAATCCTTCTTCGAGACCACGCTTGCCGACGCCGATCCGGAAATCTTCGGCGCCATTCGCAACGAGCTCGGTCGCCAGCGCCATGAGATCGAGCTGATCGCGTCGGAGAACATCGTGTCGCGTGCGGTGCTCGAAGCGCAGGGCTCGATCATGACCAACAAATACGCCGAGGGCTATCCGGGCAAGCGCTACTATGGCGGCTGCCAGTTCGTCGACGTGGCCGAGGAACTGGCCATCGACCGCGCGAAGAAGCTCTTTGGTTGCAACTTCGCCAACGTCCAGCCGAATTCGGGCAGCCAGATGAATCAGGCCGTGTTCCTGGCGCTGCTGCAGCCTGGCGACACCTTCATGGGCCTCGACCTGAATTCGGGCGGCCATCTTACGCACGGCTCGCCGGTCAACATGAGCGGCAAGTGGTTCAAGGTCGTCTCCTACGGCGTGCGCAAGGACGATCACCTGCTCGACATGGATGCGATCGAGAAGACCGCGCATGAGACGAAGCCGAAGCTGATTCTCGCCGGCGGCACCGCCTATTCGCGCATCTGGGACTGGAAGCGCTTCCGCGAGATCGCCGATTCGATCGGCGCCTATCTGATGGTCGACATGGCGCATATCGCCGGCCTCGTCGCTGGCGGCATGCATCCGTCGCCGTTGCCTTATGCCCATGTCGTGACCACGACGACCCACAAGTCGCTGCGCGGCCCGCGTGGCGGCATGATCCTGTGCAACGACGAGGAAATCGCCAAGAAGATGAACTCGGCGGTGTTCCCGGGTCTGCAGGGCGGCCCGCTGATGCATGTCATCGCCGCCAAGGCGGTGGCGCTCGGCGAGGCGCTGAAGCCGAGCTTCAAGGCCTATGCCGAAAGCATCGTCGCCAACGCCAAGGCGCTGGCCTCCAGCCTCCAGGAGACCGGCCTGGATATCGTCTCCGGCGGCACCGACAACCATTTGATGCTGGTCGATCTTCGTCCGAAGAACGCCACCGGCAAGCGCGCGGAAGCCGCGCTCGGCCGCGCCAACATCACCTGCAACAAGAACGGCATCCCGTTCGATCCGGAAAAGCCGTTCGTGACGTCGGGCGTGCGCCTCGGCACGCCGGCCGGTACCACGCGCGGTTTCGGTCAGGCTGAATTCCGCGAGATCGGCAAGCTGATCGCCGAGGTGCTGGACGGGTTGAAGGTGGCGAATTCCGACGAAGGCAATGCGGCGGTCGAGGCCGCCGTCAAGGCCAAGGTCACGGCGCTTACCGATCGTTTCCCGCTCTACCCCTATCTCGGCTGATCCACGCTCGGTTGCCCTCCGTCGGTTGACCGCGCGACATACGTCATCTTTTATCCCTGCGCTTCGCGCCGCTCCTTGATCGGGGGCGCGGCCTACCGGAGACTTTGATGATGCGCACTTTCCGTCTTGCCATCCTGGCCCTGTCCGGCTCGCTGGCCGTTTTCGCCCTGTCCGGCGCGGTTGCGCAGGAGCAGCAGCCCAGCTCCGACATGCCGGCCACCAATATCTTTGGCAAGTGGACCACCATCATCGATACGCTCGATACCGGGCAGGATGCGCACAAGACTTGCGCCGCCTCGACCGCATTCGTCGACGGCGACGGCAATGCCGGATCCTTGACGATGTCGATCTCCACCGGCGACGCGCTGCCGCCGGATGCGTATCCGGCCATCATGTTCATCGTCGACAACAAGACGTTGCCGACCGGCAACAAGATCGCCGCGACCTTCGGCGATCCTGGCGTGAAGGTAACGGCGACCGTAACCTCCAACGCCGCCGCCGGCGGTCGCCCCAGCTGGATGGTGGACAACCAAGCCAAGACCAGCCTTGCCTTGCTGCGGGCCATGCGCAAGGTCACCTCGCTCGATGTCACCTTCGGCAAGCAGGCCGTCGCCAGCATCCCGATGGATGGCTTCACCAAGGCCTATCGCAATCTCGGTACATCCTGCGGTTTTTCGACCAAAGACGTGGCGCCCTGAGCCTGCTGACGGTCGGGACAGGGCGCTGGCAATCTTGCTCGCGCATCGCTATCTCTGAGGCATAAAAGGCTCTAAGCCTTTCGCCCACAGAATCGCGAACCCAAGGCTCTCCATGCGCTGTCCCTATTGCCAGTCCGAAGATACGCAGGTGAAGGATTCGCGTCCAGCCGAGGATGGCGCGGCGATCCGCAGGCGGCGGGTGTGTCCTGATTGCGGCGGCCGCTTCACGACCTTCGAGCGCGTCCAACTGCGCGACCTCGTCGTCATCAAGAAATCCGGCCGCAAGGTGCCTTTCGACCGCGACAAGCTGCTGCGCTCCGTCGAGATCGCCGTGCGCAAGCGCAACGTCGACCCCGAGCGCATCGACCGCGCCGTCACCGGTATCGTGCGCCAGCTTGAAAGCTCCGGCGAAACCGAGGTTGCTTCGGGCGAGGTCGGCCGGCTGGTCATGGAGGCCCTGAAATCGCTGGATGACGTGGCCTATGTCCGCTTCGCCTCGGTCTATCGCAATTTCCGCGAAGCCAGGGATTTTCACGAGCTGCTGGGCGAGCTGAAGGGCGACGAGGAAAAAACTGAAGAGGAAGCCGGCTGATCATGGCGGGACAGCGACTGGACGAGGCCGCGCAGGCGGCCCTTGACCGCCGTTTCATGGCCGCGGCCATCAGGCTGTCGCGCCGCAATGCCGGTCGTACCTCGACCAACCCTTCCGTCGGCACCATCATCGTGCGCGACGACGGCGCCGGGCCGATGATCGTCGGCACCGGAGTGACGGCTGTCGGTGGCCGCCCGCATGCCGAGACCGAGGCACTGGCCGAGGCCGGCGAGTTGGCCCGTGGCGCAACCGCCTATGTCACGCTGGAGCCTTGCGCCCATCACGGCCGCACCCCGCCCTGCGCCAACGCGCTGGTCAATGCCGGCATAGCGCGCGTCGTCGGCGCCGCGAGCGATCCAGATCCGCGCGTCTCCGGCCAAGGCTACGCCATCCTGCGCGCCGCAGGTGTCGAGGTGGTGGAGAAGGTATTGGCCGCCGAGGCCGCAGAGCAGATGGCCGGTTATCTGACTCGTTCTCTGAAGAAGCGCCCGGAAGTAACTCTGAAGCTTGCGCTTTCGAGCGACGGCAAGATCGGCCGTAAGGGCGCGGGCCAGGTCGCCATCACCGGCGAGGTCGCGCGGCGCGATGTCTATCTGATGCGCGCCGAGGCCGACGCCATCCTGGTCGGCATCGGCACCGCGCTTGAGGACGACCCGGCGCTGACCGTGCGTCTGCCCGGGCTGGAGAACCGCTCGCCGGCGCGCATCGTTCTCGATCGGCAGATCCGGCTGCCGGAGACCTCCAAGCTGGTATCCGGCGTCGACCGCGTGCCGCTCTATATCGCCTCGTGCCTGGAGGCCGATGCGCATCGACGCGCGGCGCTCGAACGCGCGGGCGTGCGCTTCATCGGCACTGAAACCCATGACGGCGTCGTCGCCTTGCCGGAACTGCTCGAGGACCTTGCCGCGCTCGGCATGGCAAGCGTTTTGGTCGAGGGTGGCGCTCAAGTCGCCAAGGCATTCCTTGACGAAGATTTGGTCGACCGCATCGTGCTGTTCCAGGGACCGGACGCGATCGGGAAGGACGGCATTGCGTCGCCGATCGACGCCGACCATATCCCGACAGGTTTTCGCAAGCTGCGCGAGATGCGGTTTGGCGAAGACAGCTATGCCGAGTGGGTGAGACCATGATCCCAAAAAGTGGGAACCGGTTTTTGGATCAGATCATGGTCAAAACGAAAGACACTCTCTGATGTTTACTGGAATTGTGACTGACGTTGGCACCGTTGCGAGCGTGAAGCCGCTCGCCGAGGGCGTCGGCCTGCGCATCGATACCGCCTACGATCCCGAGACCATCGCCATCGGCGCCTCGATTTCTTGCGGCGGCGTCTGCCTGACTGTTACCGCTTTGCCTGAGCATGGCTCCAACGCGCGCTGGTTCGAGGTCGAGGCCTGGGAGGAAGCGCTCAGGCTGACCACCGCATCGAGTTGGAGATCCGGCACCAGGATCAATCTCGAACGGGCGCTGAAGATCGGCGACGAGCTCGGCGGCCACATCGTCTCCGGCCATGTCGACGGCACCGCCGAGATCGTCGAACGCAAGGAGGAGGGCGATGCCGTGCGCTTCACGCTGGAAGCGCCGCGCCATCTGGCGAAGTTCATCGCGCCGAAAGGTTCGGTAGCGCTCGACGGCACCTCGCTCACCGTCAACAAGGTCGAGGGCACCCGCTTCGACGTGCTTCTGATCCATCACTCGCTGAGCGTCACCACCTGGGGCGAGCGTCAGGCCGGCGACCGCGTCAACATCGAGATCGACACCATGGCCCGCTATGCCGCGCGCCTGGCCGAGGCCGCGAAAGAGGGGCTTTGAGGCGCCAGCCTTGAAATTCCCGGCCATTGGCCGTACATTGCTGCGCCAGGAGAGCGACAATGACGGCACACCCACCACGCCGCGTTCGTGGCGAGCGTCTGGAAACACGCGTCACGGCCGACCAGAAGAGCCTTATCGAGCATGCTGCGGCGCTACAGGGCCGCACCGTGACGGATTTTGTGCTGACCAGTCTCCAGGAAGCTGCCCGCCGCGCAATCGAGGAGCACAAGCGCCTGGAGCTATCTGTCCGCGACAGCCGGGCCTTCGTGGACGCTCTCATCAATCCGAAACCAGTGAACGATCGCCTGCGCGATACAGTACGTCGTTATCGCCAAGCTACTGGCATCTGAGGGGTGACGGGCTCAACCGAGGTCTCTGTACGAGTTGAGGTGCTCGGTCCGCAGCACGTCAGAAGCGCATTCGAAAGTGGCGTAGAACCGCTCGATCGATATCTTCGGCTGCAGGCCGGGCAAGACGCCCGCAAGAACATTGCGGCGCCGTTCGTGCTGGTCATGCCGGATGGAGCTATCGCCGGCTACTACACGCTCTCGTCCACTGCGGTGAATGTCGGCGAATGGCCTGCCGAGACCGTACGCAAGCTGCCGCGCTATCCTTTCGTTCCCGCGACGCTACTCGGACGCCTGGCCGTCGATCGACGGCAACAGGGTAGGGGTTACGGCCGATACCTCCTGGCCGATGCATTGCACCGGTCTCTCCGTAGTGAAATCGCCTCGTTCGCGGTCATTGTCGACGCAAAGGACGAGAACGCGCGGCGCTTCTACGAACGGGAGAGTTTCTTGCCATTTCCGGATCAACCGATGAAGCTGTTTCGACCAATGGCCGATATCGCGGGATTGTTCAGATGAAAAAGGGGGCTCCAACGGAGAGTGATAATTCCGAGTTCAAGGAACGGCTGACACGCGAAGCAATGGCCGATGTGGACGCAGGCCGTGTGGTAGACCACCGAGCCGTTCTTGCCTGGGCTGAAAGCCTGGGGTACCGGCTGTCCGCTCCCGCCGCCTCGGATAAAGATGCGATAGACCAAGCGGCACCCGGACCAATCTTCCGCTTGCGATAAACCCGGCTTCGGCCTAAGTCACCGGCAACCCCCCGGAGACTTTTATGGCTGGAACATCCCAACACGGCAAAGCGTTCATTCGCCCAAAGGCGAAGGCGCATCTGCTCATTGTCGAAGCGCGCTTTCATGACGACCTCGCCGACGCCCTGCTCGAAGGCGCGACCGGCGCGCTCGACGAGGCCGGCGCTACCTATGACGTCGTCACGGTTCCCGGCTCGCTCGAAATACCGGCGGTCATCACCTTCGCGCTCGACGGCGCCGCCGAAGGCGGCACACACTACGACGGTTTTGTCGCGCTCGGCACCATCGTCCGCGGCGACACCTATCACTTCGACATCGTCGCCAATGAATCGAGCCGCGCGCTGATGGATCTGTCGGTGCAGGAGGCGATTGCGGTCGGCAATGGTATCCTGACCACAGAGAACGATGCGCAGGCATGGGCGCGCGCGCGCAAAACGGAAGGCGACAAGGGCGGCTTCGCCGCCCGCGCGGCGCTGACCATGATCGCGCTCAAAGAGAAATTCGGAGCCCAATCGTGAGCGATCCCGCCTCGACCGGTGCGGTGCGCCACGCCAACAAGCGCGGTGCCGCCCGTCTTGCCGCCGTCCAGGCGCTCTACCAGATGGATGTGGCCGGCGTCGGCGTTTTCGAGATCACGGCCGAATACGAGGCCTTCCGCCTCGGCAAGGAAGTCGATGGCGCGCTCTATCGCGAGGCCGACGCGCAATGGTTCCGCGCCATCCTGACAGGCGTCGTCGAGAACCAGAAGACCATCGATCCCGTCATCCGCCAGGCGCTGACCGAGGACTGGCCGCTGTCGCGGCTTGATTCGACGCTGCGCGCCATCCTGCGCGCCGGCGTCTATGAATTAATGAAGCGCGAGGACGTGCCGGTGGCCGTGATCGTCTCCGAATATGTCGACATCGCAAAGGCCTTTTACGAGGAAGACGAGCCGAAGCTGGTGAACGCCGTCCTTGATCGTGTCTCGCGCCGGGTTCGCGGCGAGGGGCGTGGCAAGGACGCTTCGTGACGACCGCAACGGCCGCGGTCGCCGAGACCGGCAGGGAAGGGCGCCGCACCGCGGTGCTGCTTGCCGCCGCGCAGGCGATCGTCGGGTCGGCCGCGCCAATCGCCATTTCGCTCGGCGCGCTTGCCGGGCAATATCTGCTTGGTCCCGACAAGTCGCTCGCCACCGCGCCGGTCACCGGGTTCAACATCGGCGTGGCGCTTGGCGCCTTGCCGGCCGCCGCCCTCATCCGCAACCTCGGCCATCGCGGCGGCTTCATGACCGGCACGATCGTCACCGCGCTTGGCGGCCTGATCGCGACGCTCGCGCTCTATCAGTCGAGCTTCTGGCTGTTCGCCTTCGGCCTCTGCGTCATCGGTATCGGCGGCGCCTTCGTCCAGCAGTTCCGCTTCGCCGCCGCCGACAACGCGCCACCCGAATTCAAGGCGCGCGCCATCTCCTTCGTGCTGGCAGGCGGCATCATCACCGCCATCCTCGGGCCGCAGATCGTCATCTACACGCGCGAATTGCTGGCCCCGGTGATGTTTGCCGGGTCCTTCGCCTCGATCCTGCCCCTGGCGGCGGCCGGCGCGCTCATCTTGTCGTTCCTACGGGTTTCGTCCCGCACGGACACTGTCACTGAAACCGCCGCAAGCGATGCCCGCCCGCTGATTGAAATCGTCACCCAGCCGCGTTTCGTCGCCGCATTGTTCTGCACCGTCGGCAGCTACGCGCTGATGAGCTTCGTCATGACCGGCGCGCCGCTCGCCATGGTCGGCTGCGGCCTGTCGGAAGACAATGCGACGCTCGGCATTTCCTGGCACGTCATGGCAATGTTCGGGCCGAGCTTCTTCACCGGTTCGCTGATCCATCGCTTCGGCGCCGAACGCATCGTCGCCACCGGCCTTATCCTGCTGATCGGCTGCGGCGTCGTGGCGCTTTCCGGACTGGCGCTGTGGCAGTTCTGGACGGCGCTGATCCTGCTCGGGCTCGGCTGGAACTTCGGTTTCATCGGCGCCACGGCGATGGTCGCCGCCAGCTACCGGCCTTCGGAGAAGAGCAAGGTCCAGGGCTTTCATGATTTTGTCTTGTTCGGCTCCGTCGCCTTCTCCTCGCTGATGTCGGGCGCGATCTACAATGCCTGGGGCTGGACCATGCTGAACTGGATCGTGTTCCCGGTCGTCCTGCTTTGTTTTGTCGCGCTCGGCACATTGAAGATGGTGGGCGCCCCCAAACTTTGAAGAAGGCGCCGGATCAGTTCTTCCAGCCCGCTCGCACAGCCTGCCCTAATGCATGTCGCCCAGAAGTGCCCAGCGGTTCTGGGACAACGACTTGCATCCAAACAAGGACTTGAAGCGCGTCGCCTGAATCCGTTTCAGCGAGACGCGCTTAGACAGCCAGCGTCATGCATCCGGCGGGAGCACCTGCAGGACCCGCGCGATGAACATGTGGAATTCGTCCATGTAGTTGCGCAGGAATGTTTCGGTCGACTCCACCGTCACCTCGCCATCGTCGGTGATCAATCCCGGGGTAAACTGAATGTAGGCTTCGGGAGAGTTCATCTGGGGTGCGTTGCAGAAGCTCAAGACGCTGCGCAGGCTCTGCTGGGCGACCGCGGTTGCGATCGCGCCGGGTGAGGTTCCGATGACCGCAGACGGTTTACGGGCAAAGGAGTTTTTGCCGTAAGGGCGGCTGGCCCAGTCGATCGCATTCTTCAGGCCGCCCGGGATCGAGCGGTTGTATTCCGGCGTGACGAAAAGCACCGCCTGGACGGACGCGATGGCTTTCTTGAACTCCAGGGCGACCCGAGGAAAGTTGGCATCGTAATCGTAGCTGTAGAGCGGCAGGTCCTTGAAGGAGATCTCCGTCATTTCAAGTTCCGGAGGCGCCAGTTTCACGAGGGCCTTCGCGAGCTTGCGGTTGATGGAGCCCTTGGCGAGGCTGCCGATGAGGTAGCCGACTTTGTGCTTGGCCATGACATACTCCCGTGTTGGCCGCCGACCCCGCCGCTCCTAATATTCCCCAGAACAGGGGAAGTCGCCAGCCGACCTTAGGTCGGCATTGCGTTATGTCGGGTGGGGTAAGGCTTAACCCCGGCCGAACAAAATTATTGCGCGTGTCCCCCTAGTTATGAAACCGTATGCCCCGACTGGCCGTTAAAGCCGTGCTCATATGCGGCCACCGATCGATCGGTTCATAGCAAGGGATTTTCACAATGTTTTCAATCAGAAAGCTCGCTTTCGCGGCGATAGCGCTCGGCATCGCGACGGCTTCGGCGGATGCCCAGGTGGTGGTGTCCTCGAAGATCGATACCGAAGGCGGGGTGCTGGGCAACATCATCCAGCTCGTTCTCAATGCCAACAACATCAAGACGACGGACCGCATCCAGCTCGGCGCGACGCCGGTCGTGCGCAAGGCGATCACCGCCGGCGAGATCGACATCTATCCCGAATACACCGGCAATGCCGCCTTCTTCTTCCAGAAGGCCGACGATCCGGTCTGGAAGGATGCCGCCAAGGCCTACGAAACCGCCAAGAAGCTCGACTACGATGCCAACAAGATCGTCTGGCTGTCGCCGTCGCCGGCCAACAACACCTGGGCGATAGCGCTGCGCAAGGAAGTGACCGACCAGAACAAGCTCGTGACCTTGACGGATTTCGGAAAATACGTTGCGGGCGGCGGCAAGGTGGTGCTCGCCGCTTCCGCCGAGTTCGTCAATTCGGCGGCGGCACTTCCGGCCTTCCAGACGACATACGGCTTCACGCTGAAGCCCGACCAGCTGATCACGCTCTCCGGCGGCGACACCGCGGCGACCATCGCAGCCGCCGCCAACCAGACCAACGGCGCCAACGCCGCCATGGTCTATGGCACCGATGGCGGCATCCAGCCTTCCGGCCTCGTCGTGCTCGAGGACGACAAGGGCGTGCAGCCCGTCTATCAGCCCGCGCCGATCATCCGCGAAGAGGTCCTGAAGCAGCATCCCGAAATCGAGGCGCTGCTGAAGCCGGTCTTCGCCAAGCTCGATCTCGTCACGCTGCAGGAGCTCAATGGCCGCGTGCAATTGGGCGGCGAACCCGCGAAGGGCGTGGCGGAGGATTTCCTCAAGAAGAACGGGTTTTTGAAGTAACAAGTTTGGCCTGAAGCGCGCGAAGTCGGTGCGAGGCACCCCCCTCTGTCCTGCCGGACATCTCCCCCTCAAGGGGGGAGATCGCCGGCTGCTGCCTCCCGCTTTCTTCTCAACCCCAGGTGATTGGCGAAAACTTTCGCGACATCTGATCTCCCCCCTGGAGGGGGAGATGGCCGGCAGGCCAGAGAGGGGCGCTTCGCGCAACCCCTCCTCATGAACCTCCGCTTCGACAAGCTCGGCGTCGTGATCACCGCGATCGTCGCCTACGCCGCCTTGGCGGCCCCCTTTGCCACGTTCCGTGCCAACCGCATCGTGCCGGGGCAGGCGCGTTCGATCCTCGAGGCGCTGCCGCCCGCGCTAGGCATGCTGCTGCTGGCGATAGTGATCGCCGCCGCCATCGTCGCCTTGCTCAGGACCCCGCTGGTGCTCAGGCTGGCGGCCAGCGTTGTCGCGCTTGTCGCGATCACGATCCTTATTGGCGTTGCCGGCGGTTTCCTGACACCCGCCGGCAACACTTTTGCCCGCGTCGCCCCAGCTTCGGGTTTCTGGCTGCTGGTCTTTGCTTTCGCCTTGCTGTTGGCCGACGTGCTGACCAGGCTGAACCTGTCGCCCTGGGCGCGCGTCAGCGTGCTGGTGCTTGCCGCTTTGGCCATCGCAGCGCTGCTCGTCTCGGGAAGCTGGGACAGCCTCTCCATTCTCAAGGAATACGCCAGCCGCGCCGACAGTTTCTGGACGGAAGCCTCCAAGCACGTCACGCTGGCGCTCGGCTCGCTCGCTGGCGCGGTGATCGTCGGCATACCGCTCGGTATCCTTTGCCATCGCGTCGACAAACTGCGGGCGGGGGTGCTCAATGTGCTCAACATCATCCAGACCATTCCCTCGATCGCGCTTTTCGGCCTGCTGATCGCGCCGCTCGGCTGGGTTGCCGTCCACGTGCCGGGCGCCGCCGCGATCGGCATCAGGGGCATCGGCACCGCGCCGGCTTTTGTCGCCCTTTTCCTCTATTCGCTGCTGCCGGTGGTGGCCAACACCGTGGTCGGCCTCGCCGGTGTGCCTCGCGCCGCCAATGACGCCGCGCGCGGCATGGGCATGACCGATCGCCAGCGCCTGTTCGATGTCGAATTTCCGCTCGCCTTTCCGGTGATCCTGACCGGCATCCGCATCGTGCTGGTGCAGAATATCGGCCTTGCCACAATTGCCGCGCTGATCGGCGGCGGCGGCTTCGGCGTGTTCGTTTTCCAGGGCGTCGGCCAGACGGCGATGGATCTGGTGCTGCTCGGCGCGCTGCCCACCGTGGCGCTGGCCTTTGCGGCGGCCATCATCCTTGATGCGGTGATCGAGATGACCGCCACCAAGCGCAGGGTAGTTGAAACGGCATGATCGAGATCGAAGGCATCACCAAGCGCTATGACGAGACGACGGTGGTCGACAATGTTTCGATGGTCATCGAACCGCGCACCATCGCAACCATCGTCGGCACGTCGGGGTCCGGCAAGACGACGCTGCTCAGGATGATCAACCGGTTGGTCGAACCGACCTCCGGCGTCATCAAGCTCGACGGCGCCGACAACCGCTCGGTGCCCGGCTACCAACTGCGCCGGAGCATCGGCTACGCCATCCAGGGTCACGGCCTGTTTCCGCATCGCACGGTGGCGCAGAACATCGCCACCGTGCCGCTGCTGCTCGGCTGGGACAGGGACCGCATCAAGGCCCGCGTCGACGAGTTGATGACGCTTTACCAGCTCGACCCGCAGGCCTATGGCCCGCGCTATCCGCACGAGCTTTCCGGCGGCCAGCAGCAGCGCGTCGGCGTCGCCCGCGCTTTGGCCGCCGAGCCCAACGTGCTTTTGATGGACGAACCCTTCGGCGCGCTGGATCCGATCATCCGCACCAAGGCGCAGGAGGATCTGCTGGCGATCCAGAAGCGTTTCGGCACCACCATCATCCTCGTCACTCACGACATGGAAGAGGCCGTGCATCTGGGCGATAAGATCGCCGTCATGGATGCCGGCAAGCTGGTGCAATACGCCAAGCCGGCTGAAATCCTGGCGAGGCCGGCAAGCGACTTCGTCGAGGAATTGGTCGGCGCCAGCGAAAGGCCGTTCCGGCTGCTGTCGCTTGGTGCCGTGCGCGATGCCGTGGAGCCGGGCGGCGCCGAGGGCGAGGCTATCCCAGGCGAGGCCACGCAGCGCGATGCGCTGGCCGAACTGTTGTGGTCGGGCCGCCCTGCGCTGCCGGTGAAGGCCGCCGCCGACGGCAAGCTCATTGGCCGCGTCACCGTCGAAGGCCTGGTGAAGCGCGCGGCGAGGCCGCAATGAAGGCCTGGCTGCCCGCGCTGCTGAGGCTGGCCGTTCTGGTGCTGCTGGTGGTCTTCATCACCAACCCTGGCTGGTTCGAGCCATTGCTGAAGCCGCTGACCGAGAATGGCGCGCCGGCAATCTACAACCAGGGCAGTCTGCTGACGCTGACCTTGCAGCACCTGCGCACCGTGCTGATCGCGACGGTCGCCGCGACGATCGTCGCGGTGGCGCTGGCCATCCTGGTCACCAGGCCGGCCGGCGCCGAGTTCCTGCCCCTGTCGCGCAGCCTGGTCAATATCGGCCAGACTTTCCCGCCGGTTGCCGTGCTGGCGCTTGCCGTGCCGGCCGTCGGCTTCGGCGAAAAGCCGACGCTGATCGCGCTCTTCCTCTACGGCCTGCTGCCGATCTTCGAGAACGCGCTGACGGCGCTCACCACGCTGCCCGGCAACGTGATGGAAGCGGCACGCGGCGCCGGCATGACCGGCTGGCAAAGGTTGATGAAGGTCGAGCTGCCGCTGAGCGCACCGGTGATCCTCGGCGGCATCCGGCTCTCCGTGGTCATCAGCCTCGCCACCGCGACCATCGGCTCTACGGTCGCGGCCAAGACGCTTGGCGAGGTGATCATCGCCGGCCTGATCTCGAACAACCTTGCCTTCGTCCTGCAGGGCGGTCTGATCGTCGCCGCGCTTGCGGTGCTGATCTATGACGGCCTGTCGGCGATCGAACGATACGCAGCCCGGCGGATGGGGCAGGGGGAGGAATAACGCTGCGTCTGCGGATTGGGCGAGAGTACCCTAGCGTCATTTCAATCGATCTAATTCCAGGCTCGCGCTGGCACAACGATTCGTGCCTTCTTCTTTTGGGCGAAAGCCGGGCAAAAACCGAACAATATCTTGACGTTCCAAGCCCTGTTTCGCATACACCCCAGCCAAGGGGTGGATTCCGTGCGCGGCACTCATCTCCGTTCCAACGGCCCAGGGAGGGGTTCTTTTGGGCCATCAATCGAGGAAAATCCGGCAATGACCATCATTACCGCCGTCATCGCCTGCGGCTTGCTGTCAGTTCTATACGCCATCTGGGCGACACGTTCGGTCCTTGCGTCCGATCAGGGCAATCAGCGCATGCAGGAAATCTCTGCCGCCATCCGCGAAGGCGCCCAGGCCTATCTGGCGCGCCAGTACACGACCATCGCGGTCGTCGGTATCGTCGTTCTCCTGCTTGCCTGGTGGCTGCTTTCGATCACCGCCGCTATCGGCTTCCAGATCGGCGCGGTGCTTTCGGGCGCCGCCGGCTTCATCGGCATGCATGTCTCGGTGCGCGCCAATGTGCGCACCGCGCAAGCCGCTTCGAACAGCCTCGCCGCCGGTCTCGACATCGCCTTCAAGTCGGGCGCCATCACCGGCATGCTGGTCGCGGGCCTGGCGCTCCTCGGCGTCTCGATCTACTACGCCATCCTGACCGGCCCGATGGGCCTGCAGCCGAACGACCGCGTCGTCATCGATTCGCTCGTCGCGCTCGGCTTCGGCGCCTCGCTGATCTCGATCTTCGCCCGTCTCGGCGGCGGCATCTTCACCAAGGGCGCCGACGTCGGCGGCGATCTCGTCGGCAAGGTTGAAGCCGGCATTCCGGAGGACGATCCGCGCAACCCGGCCACCATCGCCGACAATGTCGGCGACAATGTCGGCGACTGCGCCGGTATGGCCGCCGACCTGTTCGAGACCTATGCGGTGACCGTCGTCGCCACCATGGTGCTCGCCGCCATCTTCTTCGGCGGCACGGCCGCGCTGGGCGCGGCGATGCTCTATCCGCTGGCCATTTGCGGCGCCTGCATCCTGACCTCGATCGTCGGTACCTTCTTCGTCAAGCTCGGCGCCAACGGCTCGATCATGGGCGCGCTCTACAAGGGCCTTATCGTTACCGGCCTGCTGTCGATCGTCGGCCTCGCCATCGCCACCTCGGCCACGGTTGGCTGGGGCGAGATCGGCACCGTTGCCGGCATCGCCATCACCGGCAAGAACCTGTTCATCTGCGGCCTCATCGGCCTCGTGGTGACCGGTCTTATCGTGGTGATCACCGAATACTACACCGGCACCAACAAGCGTCCGGTGAACTCGATCGCCCAGGCGTCGGTGACCGGTCACGGCACCAACGTCATCCAGGGTCTCGCGGTCTCGCTGGAATCGACTGCGCTGCCGGCCATCGTCATCGTCGGCGGTATTATCGCCACCTACCAGCTCGGCGGCCTCTTCGGCACGGCTATCGCCGTCACCACGATGCTCGGCCTGGCCGGCATGATCGTGGCGCTCGACGCCTTCGGTCCGGTCACCGACAATGCCGGCGGCATTGCCGAAATGGCCGGCCTGCCCAAGGAAGTCCGCCACTCGACCGACGCGCTCGACGCCGTCGGCAACACCACCAAGGCGGTAACCAAAGGCTATGCCATCGGCTCGGCCGGCCTCGGCGCTCTGGTGCTGTTCGCCGCCTACTCGAACGACCTCAGGTTCTTTGCCGCCCATGGCGATAAGTATCCCTACTTCCAGGGTATGGGCGAGATCTCCTTCGATCTCTCCAATCCGTACGTCGTCGCCGGCCTGATCTTCGGCGGCCTGATCCCCTATCTGTTCGGCGGTATCGCCATGACCGCTGTCGGTCGCGCCGCCGGCTCGATCGTCGAGGAAGTGCGCAAGCAGTTCCGCGAGGACAAGGGCATCATGGCGGGCACCTCGAAGCCGAACTATGCGCGCGCCGTCGACATCCTGACCAGGGCGGCGATCCGCGAAATGATCATCCCGTCGCTGCTGCCGGTGCTGGCGCCGCTCGTCGTCTATTTCGGCGTGCTTCTGATCTCGGGCTCGAAGGCCTCGGCCTTCGCGGCGCTCGGCGCCTCGCTGCTCGGCGTCATCGTCAACGGCCTCTTCGTCGCCATCTCGATGACTTCCGGCGGCGGCGCCTGGGACAACGCCAAGAAGTCGTTCGAGGACGGCTTCACCGACAAGGATGGCGTCAAGCACCTCAAGGGCTCGGACGCGCACAAGGCGTCGGTCACCGGCGACACCGTCGGCGATCCCTACAAGGACACCGCGGGGCCTGCGGTCAATCCGGCGATCAAGATCACCAACATCGTCGCGCTGCTTCTGCTCGCCGTGCTCGCGCACGGCTGATTGCAGCCGCGGCTCGAAGGCAAGGCCCGCGGGATCGCTCCCGCGGGCCTTTTCCTTAAAGTGGGCCTTCCGGTCCTCCGTCGCTGCCGCGATAGCGAGCCAGCAACTCCTTCAAGCCCGGTTCGCGACCGGGCATTGGAGGCAGGCCACGTTTCCGCCGCAACATTTCGATGAACGCGCCGCGGCGGTAAAGACGGCGGAAGGTACGTGCCCGCGGGTGCACGCCAAGCATAGCCAGAAGCCTGCGTTTGAGGTAGCGGAAGCGCTTGAGAGGAACAGGTTCCTCGGCGTTGCCGAGAACCCTGACGCGCAACGCGTCTGGCGCGTTCATTGCGTCCATCAGTTCTTCCTGCTCCCGCGCCGTGTCTCGTGCATAGCTGCCTTCGCGCTTGCCCGAATGCAGCATGAGCACGGTTAGATGGGGCATTGTCGCAATCACCGCACCCTTGCGCCATGCACGGAACAGCCAGTCCTGGGAACTCTCGCAAACGCATTGGCTTGCCGGGCGCCATGGCCCCAGTCCTGGCAGCGACGTCCTCCGGATCATTTGCGCGGAGCCGAATCCGACTGTGGTGACTGGGTCATAGAAACCGCCCCGCCCCATCCCGAGGATCATGTGCCTGGAACCTTTGCTCGCGGCCGACTCGATGACTGCCCCTCGGGCGATCACCACGTCGGCGCCGGTGGCTTCGATCCAGCCGCACATGGACGCCAGATGGTCGGGAAACCAGAGATCGTCATGGTTCAAGATGGCAACGAAACGGCCGCGGGCCCGGGCAAAGCCGATATTGTTGGGCCCTGATTGCTCGCCGAAATTCACCGGAAGGTCGATATAGGAGATGCGGGCGTCTTCGAATGCGGCGACTGTGGTCGCGGTGTCCGCCCGACATGCGTCGCCGACGACGATCGCTTCCCAGTCCTGCATGGTCTGGGCCAGCAGGCTCTTCAGCGCCTGGCGCAGCACCGCCGGACGATTATGCGTCGCGATGACGACGGAAACCAGCGGCTCGAACCGTCCGGTTGGCGCGCGAGGGTCGGTGGGTTCCACGCTACACCAGCTTGTAGGGGATGTGCTCTGTGTCCGGCGGCAAGCGCCAATGGTCGGGTGCGTCATAGGCGTAAGCCTTGTCGACGAGGTTGAGCAGCAACGCCGTCTCCGGTCCGAGGGCGACGACCCCGTGCCAGACGCCCGGCGGAATGGTGACGATTGCCGGCCGCAAGGGGCCGACGATCTTGTGCCAAAGCGCGCCGAAACTGGGCGAGGCCTTGCGCCCATCGAAAAGCGATATTCGCACGCTGCCGGCGCAGCAAAACAGGCGGTCGAGGGTCGCCGCATGCGCGTGCCAGCCCGTCACCGCGCCCGGATACATCGTGCGCTGAAACACTTGCCCGACCGGCGATTGATCGAGAGCCCATTCCTCACGAAAGATCTCGGTCAGGTAGCCGTTGGACGTTGCAACGGAACTGATTTCCTTGACCCGGACGCCCTCGATTGCCGGAGGGTCGATTGCGAGCCAGCCGGGGGTCACGGTTGGCTGGTCAGGTGTGCCCGTGGCCATCCAGCCGTGCGGCCTTGGACGCTCATCGCTGGACATTTTCAAGCCCTCCCAACCCGGTCGGCTTGATAAGGGTTCACCTTGGAGATGACAAGCTGGACTATCCCAGGGATGGAAAAAAAGCCCGTGAGAGCGATCGCACGAGCTTTGTTGCCGCGACGAGAGAAGTCGCCGAAAACGGCGGTGCCGGAGGCCTCAGGGAGTGCCGCCGCCGGGGACGCCGGGCGCGAGCTTGCTGGCGCCATTGATGATCTGGCTCAGGAAGTTCTGGTCCTTGCCGCCGGTCGGCGTCGTCCGCGAGATGAAGTCGAAGACCTTGCCGTCCTTGAGGCCGTAATTGGCGATCTGGGTGACGCGGCCGTCGGCGCCGAAATAGACCGCCAGCACATGCTGGTCGATGATGCGGGGGTTGTCGAAGGCAACGTAGCGCTTGCGCGTTTGCGAGATGTAGTAGAAGGCCTCGTTGTCGAAGGTCGCCGTCGTCGACGGCGTGCCCAGCGCCAAAAGCACTTGTTCGCGGCTCGATCCGACCGGCACCGAATCGATCGCCTGCTGGTCGATGACGTAGCCTTTCGTCAGCGTCTCGCTTGGATGGAGATCACCGAACATCTTGGACGAATTGCAGGCGGAAAGCGCTGACACCATTACCAGCAGCGAAGCCACGCCCACTGGGGCGGACGCAAAGAACGACTTGAATTTCAGCGCACCCAACAACAATTCTCCATCACATCCCCGCAACTTGCGCTGGGCCGCAAAACCGGTAAACCAGCTTGCATGCCGATGCAACAAGGCCAAATTAAACAACAGGTCCCCGGGAGACCGCCCTCAATGTTCCAGCGCCTTTTTGGCCGCGAACGCAATGCCAACCGCGCTATCACCGAGGCGCTCTACGCACAAATCGTGGCGGCGGCGCGGCAAACGGTGTTTTATTCCGACTGGAATGTGCCGGATACGCCGCTCGGCCGCTTCGAGATGTTGTCGCTGCACATGTATCTCGTCCAGCACCGGCTGCGTGGCGAGCAAGGTGTGGCCGCCGAGGTCGCGCAAGTGCTGATCGACGAGTTCTTCCTCGATGTCGAGCATTCGTTGCGCGAACTTGGCATCAGCGATGTCGGCGTGCCCAAACGCATGAAGAAGCTGGCAAAGATGTTTTACGGCCGTACGGCCGCTTATGACGACGCGCTCAGGGAAAACGACCGAGTGGCGCTTGCGGCGGCGCTCGCCCGCAACGTCAGGCCGGACTCCGGCTCCTGGCCGCAGGCGTCGCTGCTGGCGGACTATGTCTGTGAGGCTTGCCAAAAGCTTGCCGCGCAGCCGACCGAATCGATCACCGCCGGCACCGCCGCGTTCCCGGCCGCCGGGGCCGCGTGAAGGAGGCCGCGATGAAAGACGACGAATTGCGCAGCCCCGTATCCTTTGTCGCCAATGTCGCGCGGTTGCCGCAGAAGGGCCTGCCTGTCCTGGTCGAGGCCGATGAGCGCCAGCGCGAAGCGCTTGCCGCCCAATATGAGTTGCTTTCGGTCGAAAGCTATCGCGCCGAGCTGCTAGTGGCTTCCTGGAAGCGCAATGGCGTCAAGGTCACCGGTCGCGTCCAAGCCGACATCACGCAAGCCTGCATCGTCACGCTCGATCCGGTGACCGCGCATATCGACGAGCCCGTCGAGGCGCTGTTCCTGCCCGAGCAGTCGAAGCTTGGGCGCGAGGGTTTCGAAGGCGGCGGCGAGATCATCCTCGACGCCGACGGGCCGGACAGTCCGGAGACATTTTCCGGCGACGCCATCGACGTCGGCGCGCTGGCCGAACAGTTTTTCGGCCTGGCGATCGACCCCTATCCGCGCAAGGCGGGGGCCTCGCTCGACGTCGCCGGCGACGATCAGCCCGAGGAAAGCGATTTCCAGAAAAAGCTGCGTTCGCTGCTTGGAAAATCCTGAGAGTGGTGCGGATTTTGGAAAAGCTGGTTGTGTGCAGGCGCAAAACCGCTATTTTCGCCGAACCTTCGCGAGCCCCCTTACCCTGGCAGGCGTCCGCCGCAAGCCATGCAAACCGTGAGAAAAGCACTACGTGATCAGGATTTCCATCGATGCCATGGGCGGCGATCACGGACCGAGCGTGGTCATCCCGGCGCTGATGACGGTTGCCATCCGCCGCCCGGACATCCGCTTCGTCATCTATGGCCGCGAGGACGTGGTGCGTCCCGAACTCGCCAAGTTCCCGAAACTCGCCGAGATAAGCGAATTCGTCCATTGCGAGATCGCCGTGCGCATGGACGACAAGCCGAGCCAGGCGCTGCGCCATGGCCGCTGGAAGTCGTCGATGTGGAAGGCCGTCGAAGCGGTCAAGAACGGCGGCGCGCAGGCCTGCATCTCGGCAGGCAACACCGGCGCGCTGATGGCGATGTCGAAATTCTGCCTGCGCACCATGGCCACGATCGAGCGCCCGGCGATCGCGGCGCTGTGGCCGACGACGCGCGGCGAGAGCGTGGTGCTGGACGTCGGCGCCACCATCGGCGCGGACGCGCACCAGCTTATCGATTTCGCCATTCTGGGCACCGGCATGGCGCGCTCGGTGTTCGGCATCGATCGGCCGAGCGTCGGTCTGCTCAATGTCGGCGTCGAGGAGATCAAGGGCCAGGAAGAGGTCAAGGAAGCCGGCCGCATGCTGCGCGAGGCCAACATGGCCTCGATGAATTATCGCGGCTTCGTCGAGGGCGACGATATCGGCAAGGGCACGGTCGACGTGGTGGTTACCGAGGGTTTTGCCGGCAACATCGCGCTCAAGACCGCCGAGGGCACCGCAAGACAGATCGCCGGCTATCTGCGCGCCGCCATGAGCCGCACGCTCATGGCCAAGATCGGCTATGTCTTCGCCAAGGGCGCCTTCGACAGGCTGCGCGAAAAGATGGATGTCGGGCGCTCCAACGGCGGCGTCTTCCTGGGGTTGAACGGCATCGTGGTGAAGAGCCATGGCGGCGCCGATTCGGACGGCTTCGCGGCCGCCATCGAACTGGGCTATGACATGGTGCGCAACAATCTGCTTGACCGGATCGAGGCCGACCTCGATCTGTTCCATGCGCGTAACCCGACCGCGCAGGCAAACAGGAAGTCCGGCGTCGCCGGCTCCGAGGAATAGGAAAGAGCCTTGATCAGATCAGTCGTGCGCGGCAACGGTGCCGCGCTGCCACGCCGCATCATGAAGAATGCCGACTTCGAAGGCATGGTCGAAACCTCCGACGAGTGGATCGTCCAGCGCACCGGCATTCGCCAGCGCCACGTCGCTGCCGACGACGAGACGACGGCCTCGCTTGGCGAAGCCGCGGCGCGCGCTGCGCTCGACAGCGCCGGCATGACGCCCACCGATATCGACCTCATCATCCTGGCGACCTCGACGCCCAACAACACGTTCCCGGCGACCGCTGTCGAAATCCAGAACCGGCTCGGCATGCATCACGGCTTCGCCTTCGACATGCAGGCCGTGTGCTCGGGCTTCGTCTATGCCGTCGCCACCGCCGACCTTTATATCCGTGGCGGGCTGGCCAAACGCGTCCTGGTGATCGGTTCGGAGACCTTTTCGCGCATCCTAGACTGGAACGACCGTTCGACCTGCGTGCTGTTCGGCGACGGCGCCGGCGCGGTGGTTCTGGAGGCCGGGGAGGGAACCGGCGCCATTGCCGATCGCGGCGTGCTGGCGGCGAGCCTGCGCTCCGACGGCGTGCACAAGGACAAGCTCTTCGTCGACGGCGGTCCTTCGACCACGGGGACCGTCGGCCATCTGAGGATGGAAGGCCGCGAAGTGTTCAAGCATGCCGTCGGCATGATCACCGATGTCATCGAGGCGACCTTCGGCGAGGCCGGCATAACGGCCGGGGACCTCGACTGGTTCGTGCCGCATCAGGCCAATAAACGGATTATTGACGCTTCCGCCAAGAAGCTCGGGATTGCCGAGCAGAAAGTGGTGGTCACCGTCGATTTACACGGTAACACCTCGGCTGCCTCGGTGCCGCTCGCTTTGTCGGTGGCGGTCGCCGACGGCCGCATCAAGAAGGGCGACCTTGTGCTTCTCGAGGCGATGGGTGGAGGTTTCACCTGGGGCGCGGTATTGCTTCGCTGGTAAGTGCCGAACTCGCCGGTTCGGTTCTTGACCTTGCCGGATCAATTACTTAGGCTCAGCCTTTACCTGTATCGATTTATTTTTTTAGCGAGCTGATGGGACGGTCGCATGGGGGGAAAGACACTTACGCGTGCCGACCTTGCTGAAGCCGTTTACCGGAAGGTTGGCTTGTCGCGAACTGAATCCGCGGAGCTGGTCGAGGCTGTCCTGGATGAGATCTGCGAGGCCATCGTTCGCGGCGAGACGGTGAAGCTGTCGTCCTTCGCCACCTTCCATGTCCGTTCCAAGAACGAGCGCGTCGGCCGCAACCCCAAGACGGGCGAGGAAGTGCCGATTCTGCCGCGCCGGGTGATGACGTTCAAATCGTCGAACGTGCTCAAGAGCCGGATCCTGCGTTCGCACCAGAACAGCAAGGGCAAGGGCGGCAAGTAGTTTGCTGGCGAATGCGGTTGAAAACCGCCGGCCGTTTTGAAGCCGGGCTTGAATATCGTTTCATAAATCGCTGAAATAAGGGGCGATTCGGCACCATGCCCGGATCGCGGTCCAGTGTGGAGGATTGGCCCATGGACAAGAGCCCGGATGCTTTCCGCACCATCAGCGAAGTCGCGGAAGATCTCGATCTGCCGCAGCACGTGCTGCGTTTCTGGGAGACGCGCTTCACCCAGATCAAGCCGATGAAGCGTGGCGGCGGCCGGCGTTACTACCGACCGCAGGACGTCGAGCTGATCAAGGGCATCCGGCATATGCTCTACGATCAGGGCTATACGATCAAAGGCGTGCAGAAGCTGTTGCGCGAGAACGGCAACCATTTTCTGGTCGCCATCGGCAATGGCGACATGGCCGCAGTGGAGGCTATCGCCCAGCGCCGCCAGGCCGAGCAGGTGCCGCTGACGGCGGCCGCGCAGCCGCGCGGCGACGAAGACGCGCTGGTCGGCCAGCCGAAGGTGAAGCCCAGTCGTCGGTTCTTTGGTCTCGGTAAGAGCGACGACGAAGGTCCGGTACAACCAGACGCTTCGAAATTGTCGCGTGACAACCGCGCCTTGCTGCAGGAGGCGCTGTTCGACCTCTTGGAATGCAAGCGCCTGCTCGACCAGGTTCGTTGAACGGTCATTATCCCAGTTGATGCCGCGCGGTCGGCCCGCCGGAACTGGCTCGTCGTCCGCGCGTTAGGCCTTCTCGAAGAGAAGGACAACAAGCATGGCATCGTTCTCGACCCTCTCCGACCTGGATATCGACAAGCAGGTCGCGGCGCTTTCGCGACAATTGCACGACCTCAGGAAGGTTCTGGCCAGGCGTGGTGACGACTATTACGAGGATAGCCGCGAGGCGGCGTCCGACTATTATTCGCAACTTGCTGATCGCCTCCACGAGGCCCTGCCGGCAATCCGGCGCAGGGGCAGGGTGATCGAGCGAACGGCGCGCGATCACCCGGCGACGGCCGCTGCAGTCGGGCTGGTCGTGGTCGGATTGCTTGCGGGCCTTTTGATCAGCCGGCGCTGATCGATCGACGCGATTGAAACAGAAATGGCGGCCGTCCTCGACGACCGCCATTTTCGTGCCCTGTGGTTTCAGGCGATCAGTTCGCCAGCTTGAGCCGGGTCTTCGCCGTTTTTGTCGGTGGTGTCGGTACAGATGCTCCTGCGGCACCAGGCACGAGCCATGGCCCTTACAGATCGCGCGGCCGTCGCGCGATTTTTCTCGTTTGACCGGCGAGTCAGTGTTCAGCCGTCAAAATTATCGGTGCCGCGCATCGCGCATCTGGCACGCAGCGCCTCGGCATAGAAGCGGCTCACTCCGCGATGCCGACGCCTGAGGTAGGCCGAGTCCTCAAGCCGCCACAGCCGTGCGAGTTGCTCGGCGATTGCAGGATTGGTCCATGTGCCGTAGCCGGCGGCGGAATAGATGCAGATTTCACCGGCATAGAGACCCTTGTCCGTGACCAGGAAATCGATCCTGGCATGATCGAGGTCTCCGGCGATATGGGGCGCCAGCGCTATCGCTTGCCGGACAAGGTCGAGCAGGGCGGGACCGACCGGCAGGAATTGGTCCTCACGCGGGTAGTCAGGGTCGCGTCCGGGTAGCGGACGCCCGTCGCCATCGAACAGATGCGAGCGCTCGGCGAGCTTGTCCTCGGCCCAGACATGGCTGATGTCGCCGCTGCAGACATGAACCTTGATGTCGGTGGCGATCGTTCTGCCGCTGAGTTTCAGCCGCTCCTCGACGAGAACGACGGGGGCGATTGGCCAATAGGCCCATTCGCCGCTACGCCGCCCGAAGCGTTTCGTAAGCCACCGCCTTGTCTTGCGCACGATCTCCGCCCGCCCGGGCTGGCCGTCGGAAACGAAGAGGTTCATTTCGCAGCCATGGTTGGTTTTAACGACGACTTGGCCGGCAAGCAGTGCCGCCGGTATGTCTTCCGGATTGCTGCCGGACCACAGCGTTTCAGGCACCGGCAACTCAGGACAGGCGGCGCGGATATGAGCCTTTGCCGCCAGCTTGTCGGTCAGCGTCACGAACAGCGGATTGTGGTCGACGATCTTCCGCCACAGCATCAGCTCGTTGTAGCGCGTTGGGGCGGCTGGGTTCGGCAGATAGCCAAGTCTCATGGCGAAGCGGGCAACGAGAACCGGATGGCGAAGGGTCAGCAAGATTCGAGCGGCCATCAGCACCAGGCGGTGTCTGGCCGGAAGGTCGGCGCTGGCCTCCTCCATCAGACACATTCCGGAGCGTGGTGCGGCATCACCGGATGCTAAAGCAGAAAAATTCCGATGGGGAGGCCGGACCGCGCAACAAGCGAAGGCCTGCCCATCGGCAAAAGCGAAAGGTCAGTACTTCTTCGGAGCCATCTTCTTGTGGTGGTGATGATGATGGTGATGGTGATGGTGGTGATGATGATGCCAACGATGATGCCTGTGGTGATGACGATGATGATGATGCTTCTTCATCGGAGCTGCATCAGCGCTGGTGGCGCCCAGGATCGGCATGGTGAACGCCAGGGCCAGAGCCAGCCCGAGCGCTGAGAGAAGGGACTTCTTCATGACTCGTTTCCTTGTTAAGCGGGCGTTCCGGATGCACCGGATCAAATCCGGGACCCAAGCCTCGCAACAAGGACTATCCTCCTGGTTTTTTTCGACAATTTTTCCCAACTGTAGATTTTTGTTTCTGGATTGTTTCCGGGAAGCCCGTTGCGTCGCGCCCCCGCCCCGAAGGACGAGGATTGCGCGATCTTCTGGAAATCCAGAGACGCGGCCGCCTGGCCTTACATGGGCGGCGCGATGCCGTGATTTCCGACCACGACCCGGTTGGCGACGAGCTTGCCGTCGCCGCCGCGCTCGGCGTTGACGAACACCGCGATGCCAGGCGTCAGATCCGCCGGCGTGGCGGCGGCGAATGTCACGATCGGCGTCGTCTGCGGGATCGCGATCTGCTTCTTCTGGCCGTTGTCATAGGTGAGCGTGACCGAGCGGCCCTGGATCTCGGTGACGTCGGCGACGGTGCCGTTGGTCATGCGGCTGTTGGGCTGCAAATCCCAGTCGCGGTCGCCTTCGCCCGTGCCCTTAAGCGCGGCCGGGAAGATCACGACCTCAAGCGCGCCGCTGCCGCCATCGGCCTTGGACACCGAGGCGATGCCGAGAAAATCGCCCTGCTTGATATCGGCTGCCGATGCCTTCGCGACCCCCGAGATCTTCCAGCCGCCGGCAAGCGTGATCGCGTCGGTTTTGCCATCGCGGTCCTTCACCGTCAGCTTCGATCCGGCAACGCTGACGACGCTGCCTCGAATGCGCGTGACGTCCACCGCCTGCGCATGCGTCGCGCTGATGACGCTTGAGATTGTGCCGAGCACAATTGCGAACGATTTCAAATCCATGGCATTCGATCCTTCCGTGAAGTGCCCGGCGCGCGGGTTTCGGCTGCCGGTGACGGCGAGCTAACGAATAGAGGCGTCGAAAATGCCGGCGAATCCGGCCGCCGCCCTTCAAAAGAACTTGATTGAGCGCCGCGCGGCCTTACATGTACGAAGCCCGAGGCATTAGGCCAAAACGCGCTTCACGATGGCGTGACGCCGTACCGGTGCTCTTGGCAAATCATTTGTTAACGAGCATTCTCCCGCCCGTCTCAGGCAACGCCACATTTCATCCGACCTGTTTCACCTTTAAGGAGTTGCCATGCCCAACACCGTACGAAACGCTGTTGCCAATGACATCATTGCCGCGTCCGGCCTCAATCCATTGAAAGCCGCTCGCGAAACGAGGGGATACACGATCGAGGAGCTTTCTCTGACCTGCGGCCTGGCCGTGGGCGAGATCGTCGACATCGAGGACGGCAAGGACGCCGACCCCGCCAAGCTTCGCCGCATCGCTTCCGCGCTGCAAATGCCGGAAGAGGAATTGATCAGGGTGCCGTCCACAGAGAATCGGCCCACGCAGCAATAGAGGCGCCAGAAGCGTCAATTCAGGAGCCCGCCGCGGTTTGTCCCGGCGGGCTTTTTAGTGCCTGCGAGGCGCAGGCGCTGGCTCTTGCCAATAATGGCCGCGCCATGCGATTCGCCCATCGCTGCTGTCCGACAGACCTGACGAGGGTTCATCATGAGCTTGGAATCGGTTCACGCCTTCTTTGCCGAGCACGCGCCGGACGTGGAGGTCGTCGTCACCGAGGCAAGCTCGGCCACTGTCGCGCTGGCAGCCGAAGCCCATGGCGTCACGCCGGCACAGATCGCCAAGACGATCTGCCTGCGCGTCGGCGAGGAGACCATGCTGGTCGTGACCAGCGGCATCGCCAGGCTCGACAACCGCAAATTCAAGGACAGGATGGGCGGTAAGCCGCGCATGCTCAGCGGCGAGGAGGTGCTGGCAGTCACCAGCCATCCGCCGGGCGGCGTCTGTCCGTTCGGTCTGCCGGCGCCGCTGCCCGTTTATTGCGATCTGTCGCTCAAGGCTTTCGACGAAGTCGTTCCGGCGGCCGGCGCGACAAATGCCGCAGTGCGCATCACGCCGCAGCGCATGGCCGATCTGGTTGGCGCCGTTTGGGTTGACGTTTGCCAGTAACAATTGCCACCCGAAGCAATTCCCGGAAAAGTGCGTAGCGGTTTTCCGGCCGGAATTGCGTCAAACAAGAGACAGATATCTCTTCATGGTTCGTCGAGGGCCATGGCGCGGTTTTGACCGACATTCGGCCGCGGCTGTTCGCTTCTACAGGCGTCCGCTGCCCGTGCCTTTCGCCGTTGCGCCTCGAGCAATTGGAAAAGCGTCGACCAATGCCCAAAACCTGGACATTAGTCTTGACAGAAATACATATGTTCAATACCGGTCAAGCAACCGAACAGCATGCGACATGGGAGGAATACACGGTATGGCATCCAACATTTCGTTGACGGGCCTTGCCCGCGACCTTGAGGAACGAGCCAAGTCCGGCAAGCCCATCCGCATCGGCCTGATCGGCTCCGGCGAAATGGGCACCGACATCGTCACCCGCGTCGCCCACATGTCCGGCATCGAGATCGGCGCCATTTCCGAACTCAACCTGCCGGCGGCCAGCAAGGCCGTCGACATCGCTTTCCAGGAAACCGGACACGCGCGGGAAGTGTCGACCGCCTCGGCGATGAATTCGGCCATGGAGGCCGGCAAGATCGCCGTCACCAACGATTCCAGCCTGGTCATCGGCAACGACTTGATCGACGTCGTCATCGACGCGACCGGCGTTCCGGCCGTCGGCGCCGAGATCGGCCTGCGCGCCATGGAGCATGGCAAGCACCTGGTGATGATGAATGTCGAGGCCGACGTCACCATCGGAGCCTATCTCAAGAGCGAGGCCGACCGGCTGGGCGTCACCTATTCGCTGGGCGCCGGCGACGAGCCGTCTTCCTGCATGGAGCTGATCGAGTTCGTCTCGGCCATGGGCCATCCGATCGTGGCCGCGGGCAAGGGCAAGAACAACCCGCTCAACATCGACGCCACGCCTCCGGATTATGAGGAGGAAGCGAAGCGCCGGCATATGAATGTGCGCATGCTGGTCGAGTTCGTCGATGGTTCGAAGACCATGGTCGAGATGGCGGCGATCGCCAACGCGACCGGGCTGGTCCCTGACAAGCCCGGCATGCACGGTCCGGCCGCGACGCTGGGCGAATTGTCGAAGGTGCTGGTGCCTGAGAAGGACGGCGGCGTGCTGTCGAAGGTCGGCGTGGTCGACTATTCGATCGGCAAGGGTGTTGCGCCGGGCGTCTTCGTCGTCGCCGACATGTCGCATCCGCGCATTTCGGAGCGCATGGAAGACCTGAAGATGGGCAAGGGCCCGTATTTCACCTTCCATCGCCCCTATCACCTGACCTCGCTTGAAGTGCCGCTCACCTGCGCCCGTGTCGTGCTTTACGGCAAGGCCGACATGGTGCCGCTGGCCAAGCCCGTGGCCGAGGTCTGTGCGGTCGCCAAGAAGGATTTGAAGCCCGGCGACAAGCTCGATGCCATCGGCGAGTATTGCTATCGCGCCTGGATCATGACGGCCCCGGAGGCCCATGCGGCCCGCGCGGTTCCCTGCGGCCTGCTGCAGGGCGGCTCGGTCACCGCACCGATCAAGAAGGGCGAGCTCATCACCTATGCCAACGCGGCGCCCGCGCCGGGCTCGAAGATCGCCGAGCTGCGCGCCCGCCAGGACAAGCTCGTTTACGGCGCTGTGGAGGCGTGATCATGGCTGGAGCCAGCAAAGCCGTCGTGGCCGGCAAAGCCGTCCTGGATAGCCGGGCCAACCTGCCTTTCGTCTATCGCCAGTACAGCCCGGAGCAGCTGAGAGCGGTGCTTCATAAGATGTACCTCATCCGCCGCTTCGAAGAGGGCGCGGAAGAGTGCTACACACGCGGCCTCATCCACGGCACGATGCACCTGTCGATCGGCCAGGAAGCGAGCGCCATGGGCATCTGCATGCCGCTCGCCGAGGACGACCAGATCACCTCGACGCATCGCGGCCATGGCCATTGCATCGCCAAGGGCGCCGAAGTCAGCCGCATGTTCGCCGAGTTCTTCGGCAAGACCACGGGTTACTGCAAGGGCCGTGGCGGCTCCATGCATATCGCCGATGTCGCCAAGGGCAATCTCGGCGCCAACGGCATCGTCGCCGGCGGCATTCCGATCGCGGTGGGCGCGGGGCTCTCGTCCAAGATGATGAAGACCGGCAAGGTCGTGGTCTCCTTCTTCGGCGACGGCGCCAACAATGAGGGCGCCTTCCACGAAGCGCTGAACATGGCGGCGATCTGGAAGCTGCCGGTGATCTTCGTGTGCGAGAACAACGGCTACGGCATGTCGACCTCGACGGCACGCTCGACCGCGGTGAAGAACATCGCCGAGCGGGCGGCCGCCTATTCGATGCCCGGCGTCATCGTCAACGGCAATATCTTCTCCGAGGTGGCCGAGGCGTCCTTCAAGGCCGTCGAGCGGGCGCGTGCGGGCGAGGGACCGACGCTGATCGAATCCAAGACCTACCGGCATCGCGGCCATTCCAAGAGCGACCGCAACCGCTACCGCACCAAGGAAGAGATCGAGGATTGGATGGCGAACCGCGATCCGATCACGCTGTTCGAGACCGAGCTGCGCGATTTCGGCTTCATCGACGACCAGGGTATCCAGGCGATCCGCGACGCGGTCACCAAGGAGATCGCCGACGGCATCGAGTTCGCCAAGGCGAGCCCGGCGCCCGAGATCGCCACCCTTCAGAACTATGTTTACACGGAGCATGCGTGATGGACGCCGCGGTGCGTGAACTGAGCTACGCCCAGGCGATCCAGGAAGCCATGGCGATCGCCATGGACATGGACGAACGCGTCTTCCTGATGGGCGAGGATATCGGCGTCTATGGCGGCGCCTTCCAGGTGACCGGCGACCTGGTCGAGCGCTACGGCGCCGACCGGGTGATCGACACCCCGATTTCGGAATTGGGCGGCGCCGGCGTCGCGGTAGGCGCTGCCGTCACCGGCATGCGGCCGATCTTCGAATTCCAGTTCTCGGATTTCGCCACGCTCGGCATGGAGCAGATCGTCAACCAGGCGGCCAAGATGCGCTTCATGCTCGGCGGCGAGGTCTCGGTGCCGGTGGTGATGCGTTTCCCTGCCGGCTCCGGCACGGGTGCCGCCGCACAGCACAGCCAGAGCCTCGAAGCCTGGCTCGGCCATGTGCCTGGCCTCAAGGTCATCCAGCCGGCAACGCCGCACGATGCCAAGGGCATGCTGCTTGCCGCGGTCGCCGATCCGGACCCGGTCATGATCTTCGAGCACAAGCTGCTCTACAAGATGAAGGGCCATGTGCCGGAAGGCCATTACACGGTTCCGATCGGCAAGGCCGAGATCCGCCGTGAAGGCCGCGACCTCACCGTCGTCGCGACGTCGATCATGGTGCAGAAGGCGCTCGACGCCGCTGCGGCGCTGGAAGGCGAGGGCATCGACATCGAAGTGGTCGACCTGCGCACGATCCGCCCGATCGACCGGCAGACCGTTATCGACAGCGTGAAGAAGACCTCGCGCCTGCTCTGCGTCTACGAAGCGGTGAAGACGCTCGGCATCGGCGCGGAAGTGAGCGCGCTCGTCGCCGAAAGCGAGGCGTTCGACTATCTCGATGCGCCGATCGTGCGCCTTGGCGGCGCCGAGACGCCGATCCCCTACAATCCGGATCTGGAAAAGGCGACGGTGCCGCAGGTTCCCGACATCATCACTGCTGCCCGCGACCTCGTGAAAGGGGTCCGCTGAGCGATGCCGACAGAGGTCATTCTTCCCAAGGTCGACATGGACATGGCGACCGGACAGATCTCGCGCTGGTTTGCCGAGGAGGGGGCTCACGTCAAGAAGGGCGATGTGCTCTTTGAGATTGAGACCGACAAGGCGGCGATGGAGATCGACGCCCCTGCCAGCGGCACGCTGCGCAATGTGACAGGCAAGGAGCGCGTCGACATCCCGGTCGGTGAGCCTGTGGCTTGGATCTATGCTGACGACGAGGTTTATGCGTCTGAGAACAAGGCTCCAATCTCCCCCCAAGTGGGGGCGCTGTCGGCAAAGCCGACAGAGGGGGGCGCTGTCCCTCCGGCCTCTCAGCCTGTCGCGCCCCCGTCTGCGCTGCCGGCCATATCCCGCACAAGTGGAGATATCAGCCAATCGCCGACCGGCGAACGCGCGACGCCGCTTGCGCGCCGCCTGGCCCGCGAGGCAGGTCTTATGATTGCCGATATACGAGGCAGTGGCCCTCGCGGTCGTGTGGTGCGCGCCGATGTAGAGGCCGCAGTCGCCGCGAAGGGCTCAGCTACACTTGAGCAGCCGGCCGAGATCACGTCGCCGGCCTTGGCTGAAATCACGTCAGCCGCTTCAGCCCCACCCAAATCGATGTCGGACGACCAGGTGCTGAAGCTGTTCGCCGAAGGCTCCTATGAGCTCGTGCCGCATGACAACATG